>CAYTWO010000029.1:0-25311 GCA_964442125.1 uncultured Gemmatimonadota bacterium | reverse complement strand
CTTAGCGCGCAAGAGATTCGTGCAGTTCGAGTGAGAGAATCGCTCAACTTAGGTTCCATTAAGAAGGGTTAGTATGAATAGAACATTTACTATATTCGTTATTGCCTGCCTCTGCAGCACCGTGTGGACCTACGGGAAGACTCCGCGTGAGATGGGTCTGGAAGTAGTCAGATATTTCCCTACGGAAAAGGCTATGCTGGTTGACGCTTTCGTCGAGATCCCCATGCAGCTGATGAAGTATGAGAAAACAGACCTCGAGAAAAAGTACAGGTATCATATTTCGTTCTCCGTGGATCTCTTCGACGCCAAAGGGGAGCAATTATACCACGATGAATGGGAACGGAGCAATGAAGTCGAAGGGCAGTTCATATCTTCTGAAAGGGCTTACATCATTGAACCGATTCTTCATGTTCCGCTGGATATCGGGGGTTATGAACTTCGGGCCAGTGTGCAGGATATGAACAGTGGCAATGTTCAGGAATTCAAGAGAGAAATCGATGATCCTGGTGGAAGCAGGATCCTGAGTGATGTTGTGTTTGCAAACAGCATTGTCCAGGATACGACCGAGACCGGGGAAAACCTGGATATTTTCAGGAAAGGAAATCTGAGGATCAATGTGAATTGTGGAGGTAAATTTTTCGGTGCCTCCTCGCTTGTATTTTTCTATTACCAGATTCGAAATGAAGAGGAAGAACCTCAGACATTTCAAGTCGACATGGCTATCCTTGATGCATCGGGAGAAATCGTGAAGAATTTGCCACCGCGGAAACTTCTTGTCGGTTCCGGAGTCCAGGCGGATGCCGGAGCTTTCAGTTGTTCTGGATTGCCACTCGGTGGATATTTTCTGAGGTTGACGATGGATAAACCGGGGGGGGATAGGGACGAGGAGCCGATCGTCGTGAAGAAGTCTTTTACGATCTCTGTCAGAGAAGAGGAGGTTGTGGAGGAGAGGGCAAAGACAGTTACGAGGAATGAGTTCGCGGGCTTCAGTGAAGCACAACTCGACAGTGTTTTTTCGATGATGCGTTATATTCTCTCGAACTCACAGAAGAAAGATTACGAAAAGCTGAACATTCAAGGCAAGAGTAATTATCTTGATCGAGCCTGGAAATCACTTGACCCGATCCCCGCTACAGAGAAGAACGAATTCCGGGAAGAACTCTCCAACAGAATCGATTACGCACTGGAGGAGTTCTCAACCGTTTGGAAGGCGAAAAGAGGTGAGGAGAGTGAGTGGGCGGTAGATGACCGCGGGGTAATTTATATAAAGTATGGTCCTCCTGACGAACGCCTGATCCGTCCGAACGAATATGGTTCCGAACCCTACGAAATATGGAAATATTATTCCACCGCGGATTCATATCTGTATCTGGAAAGGATCAGGACCCAGGGATACGAACTGATCTTCACCAATAACAGGGATGAACCCTACTTGCCCAACTGGGAGCGGTATTTTCCCACGCTGACTCTCCAGGATATATATCGCGAGTTGGGAGCGGCAGTTAACAGGTAGTCATAACCCAGACAAGCCCTTGATTGCAATCCTCGTTTTTTTTTCAGGTTTCACTGCTCTGGTCTATGAGTTACTGTGGGTCAAGACATTAACTCTCATATTTGGCACAACGATCTATGCCGTTTCCACGGTGTTGACGGCTTTCTTTGCCGGTATAGCTCTCGGCAATTATCTTTTCGGACGCCTGTCAGATACATCTCGTAATCCGCTTTTACTGTACGGAATTCTGGAACTGGCCATCGGTATCAGCGCTCTTCTTTACCCGTTCACTCTTGGATGGGTATCTTCAATCTATCTTTCCATTGGATCGACTACAGAGCCATCGTTTATCACACTATTGTATCGTTTTTTCCTTGGTATGATCGTTATCCTCCCACCGGCGACATTTATGGGAGGAACACTGCCGGTCATCGTCAGGTACCTTGCCGGCAAGCGGGGTGAAGTAGCGGGATCACTGGCGATCCTCTACTCTGTTAATACCGCGGGTGCGGTACTCGGAACGCTGATAGCCGGTTTTTTTCTGATCGGTCATTTCGGAGTCGGGGTCTCGATGGTTATCGCGGCGATGATGAATATCGCCATCGCGATCCTGGTATTCCTCATGTCGGATCGGGGGATGCACCCGGTAATAAAGAACGCCGGTGCCCCGTCGAGATCACCTGAAGAAGATGGGAGGAAGGAAGAGGCAGCTCTGGGAAAGTTGCACGGGGTGATTTTAACCGTGGCGGCTATATCCGGCTTTGCATCCATTGCCTATGAAGTCGCCTGGACAAGAATGCTTATTCATTATTCTGGCACAACCACGTATGCTTTTACCACCATTCTGGTCACGTTCCTGACGGGGATAGCGGCAGGGGGATATATTTCACGCTGGACAATGCGAGGCAGAATGGATCTCTGGATCGTTCTGGCCATTGTGGAGATAGGGATTGGAGTGTCAGCCCTGGTTTCCACCTTTGTTATGGACAACCTCGCATTAATCGACAGCTATCTCACAGCGCTCTTAGCTTCTTCGCAACCGGGTATCTGGCAGAATGGATTGGCAATTTCCCTCTTGAAGAATGCCACCGTCATGTTCTTCCCGACCCTTTTTATGGGAATTTCTCTCCCGGTTGCGATTGGAATCATCGAAGATGGAGCCACAGCAGCCGGGAAGACGGTCGGTAATTTATTTTCCGTTAACACACTCGGTGCTATTATAGGGTCCTTTGCGGCTGGTTTCGTCCTTATACCACTGGCTGGGACAGGTTGGACTATCGCAATTCTTGTTGCCGTGAACATTTCGCTCTCCCTTATCCTCCTCATATTCAACCCGGGAAAAAGACGACGAACCAATGCGTTGATCATCCCGGGGATACTCGTACTGTTCCTTGTAACCTTATTACCTCATAAGGACCTGTTCAGGAACATCTATCCGAAGGAACGTCTTCTCTTCTTTACAGAGGGTTCGTCCTCGACAGTCGCCGTCGTGAAAGACGAGGATTCCCTGAATCCGGAATACCTGCGGATGTTCGTGGACGGCAATGGTCTTTCGGGCACGGATTATTCCGGGAGAAGATATATGAAACTCCTTGGACATCTTCCAGCAATCCTGTCGGGTGGCACCCCGGAAAATGCACTGGTTATCTGTCTCGGTACGGGGATGACAATGGGGGCTGTCAGCTGCTACCCCTCCGTCAGGAAAATCGATTGTGTTGAGATCTCGAGGGAGGTCGTAGATGCGGCGGGCTATTTTTCAGAAGCTAACCGACACTCCCTCGAGGACAAAAGGGTCAATATCATCATCGATGATGGCAGGAATTTCCTCTTGACCACAGGGCATCGGTATGACTTGATTACTCTCGAACCACCGCCGCCACGTTCCGCCGGGGTGGTCAACCTCTATTCGAAGGAATTTTATCTGCATGCCCGGGATCACCTGCAGCCGGATGGTGTCATCTGTCAATGGATTCCTCTGCATGACCAGAGTGAAGGGGATATCAAGGCTCTGATACGAACGTTTCTCGATGTCTTTCCCCATGTGACGTGCTGGCTGATTGAAAGGAACGAGCTGGCGCTGATCGGTTCGATGACCGAACCATCGATCGATCTGACCAGATGGCAGAGCCTCCTCGAGGTTCCGGAGATTGCGGAGGATCTCGCTTCGATCGATATCTTGGATCTGTACGATCTCCTGAGCCTCTATTTCATGGATGAAAGGGGCCTTTCGGAGTACGTCGGTCAAGGGAACCTGATTACGGATGACAGGCCTGTCATCGAATTCTTTCTGTTTCAGTGGGGTAACAGTACATACCGGTATTCGCCTCATGTCAGAGAGGCCTATCTTCCGGTCCTCGAGAGGATGAAAATCTTCTGGAGTGACGCCAGGTCCCTGATCAGGAATGGAGGGGATCTGAGGGGGAAGCAGTTTTATGATCACAAAATCGCAATACGACACTTCGTCGACGGAACGATCCTCAGGAACAGGGGTCAGGAAGAGGACGCCAAGAGAGAATTTTTATTGGCGGTCGAGAGTGTAGGAGACAATGGATATTACAGGCATTATCTTGGAATTTCTGATCTTCAACGATTCGAGGCCTTGCGCCGGGCCCAGGAGGATCCCGCGAATCTTGCTGTAAAGAGCAGGCTGGGTTATATATATTTTCTGGAGAACAATCTTGATGAGGCTCATCGGTACTTCATGGATGTGGTCCATCGAGACCCATCAAATATGGAAGCTCGAATCAACCTCGGTATGGTTCAGGAGGAGATGGGAGACCTCGAAGGCGCAAAGAAGAACTACACTTTGGTGATGAAAAATTCAGGCGGGGAATTGGCCAATCTACTGCTCGCCAGGTTGGAGGGGATTTCAGCGATCGAATCGGTGATGACCGGAAGTGAACCATCACGAATCCATGAGGTCGCCCTGATGTTTTGGAGGATGAAAAGGTACAGCAGAGCGGTGAAATGGTTCGGAAGAGCAGTCGATACAGCCCCCGGCTGGGAACTCCCGCATTACAACCTGGCGGCAACCTATGAGGCAATGAGGCGGTACCAGGAAGCCCTGGTAAGTTATGAAAAGAGTTATAAAATCTCGGGAAGCATTGAAGCCGCGAACAATATCGAGAAGCTCAGGCTGTTTCTGTCTATAGAAAGGGATGGTGGAGGAAGTGTCGTTTTGATGGATGGTGATAAGATACAGGTTTCCTGGGAAGATCCCCGTTCTCATAATTATCTGGGTATACGCTTTTACCGGAACGGAGAGTATATCGAGGCAATAGCCGCTTTTATGAGGGCTCACGAGGAGGATCCTGATTATGCCGAACCACTCATCAATGCCGGGGATTCTTACAGGGAGATGGGGGACTACGATGCGGCATTGTCGCTATATAAGAGGGTGAAATCTATCGATCCCAAACTTGGTGAGCCGGTCGATGGGAGGATAAGGTCACTAGAGAAAAGGATATCTGTTGTTGAATGAGGCTTGTCGAGATTGTCCGGTTTGAGGAATGGATTAATGAGTGGATATAAATCATACTGCTATCACCTGCAACTAACAGTATTTCTTACACTTATGTGCCTCTATCCCCGGCCGGTAGTGGGAACGGAGGGCGGGTTCGAACTGCTCTCCTACATCCTGGATTCCAAAGCGATTGAGGTTGAAGTGGCCGATGGTATTGCCTATGCTCTATTTGGCGCCGGACTTCTCGTTGTGGACATCACGGATCCTGCAGAACCCTTGCTGGTTGGACGTTACTTCTTACAAGAAGCGGCTGAAGACCTCCGGTTGATGGGCGACCTGCTAATCGTTGCAGACAGTACTGCCGGTATCCAGCTTATCGATGTCTCTAATTCGTCGGTCCCTGCATTTATTGGCAGTTACTCAACTGGTGGAGAGGCAATGGGTCTGGACCTCCTTGGAGATACCCTGTTTGTTGCAAACGGATCAAAGGGATTGCTTGTCTTGACTCTCGACACACCGAACGACCCGCGTTTTATTGCGGAAATAACCGAGGTCGCCCCGTCCTATTCCGTCGATGTGGACGGAGATTTTGCCTATCTTGCGGATTTCCAGAGGGGGCTCGATATCGTCAGGGTGTCAAACCTTCCAGATCTGGAGCTTGTCGCCAATGTGAGCGAATGGCCATGCCTCGTGCAGGCGAGGGATGTCCGTCTTTCTCAGTCTCATGCTTATGTGGCTGACAGGGACTATCTGGTGACCGTCGATATAATTAATCCCATGAATCCAGTTCTTGATACCTGCATCGAGGTGTCCGGGAGGGCTCTCGACCTGTACATCGAACTGCCATACCTTTATCTTGCCTCAGACGTCAGGGGTTTTCATATCTTTGAGATTTTCACCAATCCTCATATCCCGGAGTGGCAGTCGGCATATGACACCCCCGACGACGCGAGGGGTATCGCCGTGGAGAATGAAGTCACAGTCGTGGCTGATGATTTCACAGGTCTGCTGCTGGTAGATGTGTCGGATCCTACCGCTCCGGAATCTCTCGGAACCCTGTCGTCCGCCGGTGAGAGTCATGGAGGGGTAATTGCGGGGAATCTATCCTATCTCGCCCAGGGTACAAAAGGGGCAACGATAGCCGTTATTCTCGACCCGATTCATCCGGAACTGATAACTACCTTCGCGGAGAGCGTGTCCTTTGTCCACTCACTGGACGTCAGCGACACCCTCATGGCCATTGCCAATGGATTCAGGGGATTGATGACTGTGAATGTCTCTGATCCATTATCCCCTTTATATATGGGAGAAGTCGAAACGGGCAGGAAGGTCACCGACGTGAAGATCTCAGGCGATATGGCCTTTGTCGTTGATGGTGACTGTCATGCTATAGACTTATCCGATCCCGTAAATCTCACAGTGGTATCGTCATACATCACGCCCTGCTTCTCTGTGGATCAGACAATAGCTGGTGATCTCCTATTTGTCGCTGACCGTGATTGCGGCGTTCATTCCTTCGATATCTCCGCTCCTGGAGATTCTATACGACTGCTTGCTACACTGAACACTCCGGGGATTGCGGCGGGGATAGACATCGATGAAGAGTTTATCTATCTGGCCGATGAATCCGGTGGATTACGCGTTATACGATACAGTATGGACGGGAATATGGAGGAAATTGGCCGGTTCGATCCGGGGGATGTTGCCATTGATGTGTCGGTACAGGGCGGCATAGCCTATCTTACACTCGGGAGAGGAGAAATCATGGCAGTTGGCGTGGGAGAGCCCACCTCACCCGCGTTGATGGATAGCTTTGCGACTCCCGGGTCATCGGCTGCGGTGGGAACCAGCTCCTCGCTGATCCTCGTCGGTGACGTGACATCGACGATATTTCTAGAATTCACTCCTACCGGAATAAGAAGTGACCCCTCGATGACACCACCGGTTCCATCGACCGCGGGATTGTTGCGGCAGAATTATCCAAACCCGTTTAATCCGTCGACGACGATCACTTTCAGTCTCCCGACCGAATTGAAACGACACCAGAATAATGCCTCCGTTTCCCTGGAGGTATTCAGCCTGAGGGGTCATCTGGTGAAAAAGCTTTACAAGGGCCTCGTCAGTGATGGGGAACATGTCATAACCTGGGATGGTACTAATTCAAGTGGTGAATCGGTGTCATCAGGGTTATATATTTATCTCCTGAAGATTGGAGAAAACAACTTTGTCCGGAAGATGCTGCTTGTCCGTTAAATCTATCTGCTTATATTTTATGACCGCGATGGGTCTTTTATTGTGCGGAACTTCCACCCACGCCTTCACGAAATATGCAGGAGAAGTCTTCAGTATTGGAGTTGGCGCAAGGGCTCTCGGAATGGGGAGCGCTTTTGTCTCACTAGTCGGAGGGACATCCTCCTTATACTGGAACCCGGCCGGGATGTCCTGGGATGGGCAGAGGGAATTCCTCGCGATGCACTCGGAGCGCTTCGGTGGGGAGCTGAGGTATGATTTTGCGGGTTATTCACATCCCCTCAAATCTACTGATCGTCGAGCAGTGCTCGGTGTTGGTTTGATCCGTTCGGGTGTCCATGGTATAGTAGAAACTGGTGTTCCGAATCCGGATGAAGATCCCGGTCCGGGAAACAGACCTTTTTCTGTGGGGAGCATAGGGACGGCTGAATATCAATTCCTGCTCGGTTACGCCACGGAGTTGAGAGGTCGGTTACGTATCGGTGGAAATGTCAAGGTGGTCCACAAAGACCTCTCAGATTCCAGAGGGACCGGATTCGGTTTTGACCTCGGGGCGATCGTTCCCCTCGGAGAAGGGGAACCCCTCTCTCTCGGTGTCGTTATTCAGGACATTCCAACTACCTTTGTGGCTTTTGACACCGGGAGGAGGGAGACGACGGCTCCAACTCTCAAGACAGGTTTATCCCTCAACAACGGAATTGGGGTGCCCGGCGGGAAGGTCATTATCGCAGTTGCCTCTTCAATCAGATTTACTCATCGAGGTTCATCGGAAGATTCTGCTCCGCCCTTATCACCCGACCAGTTCTCCGTGGGTCCTGTGAGCATGAACCTGCACATTGGGGGGGAGTATCAGATCGGGAAACAGGTTGCCCTGAGGGGAGGACTCGATGAGGGAACACCAACCGCGGGTGGAGGAGTCTTGCTCGGGAACTTTGCCGCAGATTACGCATGGTTTGGGAGTCCGGACGAGGGATTGGATAACACTCACAGAGTCTCAATAGGATTCTACTTTTGAGAGAAGCACTCTCAACTGAGCCTTCAGCTTTCTCACTTAGAAGAGAAATTAACCGCAAGGGAATTCATCTGCTTTCCCTGAGTGTGCCCCTTACATATTCCAACGATTTACTCCCGTATCCTGCCATAGTCATGATCCTTGCTGCTGTGACCCTGGTCCTCTCCGGACTCGATGTCATGAGATTGAGGTTTTCCCCCTTTGAAAGGGCGTTTTTCAAGTTGTTCGGGGACTTGATCCGGAGGCACGAACATCAGTTCCTGACAGGATCGACATTCCTGCTCCTCTCCTTCACCTTTTCTCTTCTGGTCTTTCCTAAGCCTATAGCCATAGCGGTGATGTATTATACGGTCCTGGGAGATGGCATGGCTTCTCTGGTCGGGAAAAAGTGGGGAAAAATAGTGATCGGGCAAAGGACACTGGAAGGAAGTGCCGCCTGTCTTCTGACCTGCATCGGTGTTGGAATGGTAATTGAGGGTCTCTCGCCCTGGCTTGTCGTCATGGGCGCTGTCGTTGCAACGCTTGTAGAGGGGCTCTCGAACAGGATCGATGACAATCTGACAGTACCGCTTGTTACCGGTCTTTGCATGGTTGCCTGGAACTTGGTAGCGATTCTTCAGTAAATTATTAGCGAGGAGAAGGAGGGGAGAAATCCACTTGACAAGGTTAAAATTATCTGGTAATATAATCTTGGAGCTGTTGTTTACCGTTTGAGAAGGGGGTTTTCTATCTATGCTCAAGGGAAGAGTTAAGTGGTTCAATGATGCTAAGGGTTATGGATTTATCGAGAGAGATGAAGGTGCAGATGTCTTCGTTCACTACTCGGCTATCCAGTCCAAGGGATTCAAGACATTAATCGAGGGTCAGGACGTGGAATTTGAGATAGTTGAAGGGGATAAAGGCCTTCAGGCATCGACGGTGATTACTACCTAAACAGTATTGTTTACACCACTGGGTCAGATTAGTCACAGCCCTTGACCTTATTAACCCCGCTGGTTGACTCTGGTGGGGTTAATATTTTGCACACTAATAATATACCTCTTCTACGATCCCCATCGGTCTGGATGATACCATGCAGCTTCGAGCTGGTTGAAAACAGGAAAAATCGAGATGCCGGTTGATAAAAAAGATCTGTTCCTTATAGACGGATACGCCCTGATTTACCGGTCATACTTTGCCTTCATCAAAAGCAGGTTGAGGACGAGAAGTGGCGAGAAAACAGGTGCAATTTTCGGTTTTACAGGTTTTCTCCTGAGGATCCTGGATCGGTATATTCCTCAATACTGGGCCGTTGTCCTCGACACACAAGTACCCACATTCCGACACAAACTCTTCCCGGATTATAAGGCAACTCGGGAAAAAATGCCGGAGGAGTTGCAGGAACAGCTTCCGAGGATACGAGAGATCCTGCTGGCGTTGCGAATTCCGGTTCTCGAGCTCGAAGGTTACGAGGCGGATGATATCATTGGAACCCTGTCAAGAAAGGGAGTCAAGAAAGGTCTTCGCGTAGTTATCGTCTCCGGGGACAAAGATTTTTGTCAACTGGTCGGGGATGATGTAATCCTCCTTAATCCCGGTAAGAGGGATAGAGCGGACGACTGGATGGATGCAAAGGGAGTGATCGAAAAGCTTGGGGTCCCTCCGGAAAAGATCGCAGATCTTCTTGCGCTGATGGGAGACAGTTCGGATAATGTACCGGGTGTACCCGGTATCGGTCGGAAGACAGCAGAGAAATTGATCAAGGAATTTGGTGGTCTCTCAGAGCTGTATGAGTCGATTCAGTCTGTCTCATCGGATCGGATTAGAGAAAAACTCGAGAAGCATAAGGAAGCCGCCTTTCTATCACGTGAACTGGTGACACTTGATGCCGACATCCCCGCCGAGTTTACCCTGGAGAGCTTGAAACGAGCAGAGCCCGACAGAGAAAAGATTGACCAACTCTTCGGTGACCTCGAGTTCCACAGTCTCATGAGGCATCGTGCCGAAGATGTGAAGGCAGGGGAAAAGGGGAAATATAAAGTTATCTCCTCATATCAATCCCTCGAATCCATTTTGAAAGAAGCCACTGATACCGGTCTTTTAGGGCTCGATGTCGAAACCACGGCACTCGATCCGATGGAGGCCGAACTGGTGGGTATCTCTTTGTCGGTGAACGAGGGAGAGGCCTGCTACATTCCTCTTGCCCATGTCGACGAGAAACCGCTCGATAAAGATAGTGTCCTGAATGCCATAAGACCTGTGTTCGAGTCGCGTGAGATAGAGAAAGTAGGCCAGAACCTGAAATACGACCTCGTGGTCTTGAAGAGGGCGGGGATCGAGCTGGACGGTCTTTCTTTCGATACCATGATCGCCTCGTACCTCCTCGAGCCGGTTAGAAAGAGCCACAGTCTCGATTTCCTGGCAAAAGAGTTTCTGGGGCTTCAAATGAAGTCGTTCTCCGAAGTTGTCGATGATGGTAAGGAGACGTTTGCCGACGTATCGATCGAGAAGGCGATGGAATATTCGTGTGAGGATATCGATTACACCATGCGCCTCGCCAACCTCTTCAGGGGGAAGTTGGAGGAAAGGAGACTTTATCCTCTGTTCAGGGATGTCGAGGTCCCACTGATATCGGTCCTCGCGGAGATGGAGATGGCCGGAGTCTCCATCGATAATGAGTTTTTCGAAGACCTTTCCAGGAAGCTGGGAAGTGACCTGAAGCATCTGGAGGACGATATTTATAAGCTTGCTGGAGAGGAGTTCAATATCAACTCACACCAGCAGCTTTCCCGGATACTCTTCGAGAAACTGAAACTACCCAAACAGAAGAAGACGAAAACAGGTTACTCTACGGACAGTGAGGTCCTGGCGAGGCTGGTGGATCGACATGAAATCCCGAAACTATTACTCGATTACAGGGAGCTCGCCAAGCTTAGTAATACTTATGTAAATGCTCTTCCTGCTCAGGTCAACCCGCGAACCAATCGAATTCACACTTCTTACAATCAGGTGGTCACATCTACCGGACGCCTCTCCTCGAGCCGTCCCAACCTGCAGAATATACCGGTGAGGACCGCGATCGGGAGGGAAATTCGAAGAGGATTTATACCTGAAGACCGGGATCACCAGATCCTGTCATGCGATTATTCCCAGATCGAGTTACGGATCATGGCACATCTTTCACGGGACGAAGAGATGATCAGGGCCTTCGAAGCGGGCGAAGATATCCACAGGCAGACGGCATCACTCGTGTTCGATATACCCTACGAAAAGGTGCCGGAAATGCTCCGATCCCGTGCCAAGGAGGTCAATTTCGGGATAATTTACGGCATGGGTGCATTTGGTTTATCGAGAAGGCTCGATATCACGGTGGAGGAAGCGGACGCGTTCATCGATGGCTATTTTCGGCGCTTCAGCGGTGTCAAGTCATTTATCGACAACTTGATTTCTGAGGCAAAAGAACGGGGCTACGTGACTACGATCATGGGGAGACGGAGATATCTGCCCGATATCGATGGCAGCAGGAGAAGTGTGAGAGAGTTTGCACAGAGGACCGCCATCAATTCACCTATCCAGGGAAGTGCAGCTGACATAATAAAGATCGCGATGATCGATATCCACAGGGAGTTGAGGAGGAGAAAGCTTAAGAGTCGGATGATTATCCAGGTTCATGATGAGCTCGTCTTCGAGGTTTCCAGGGATGAACTCGAGGAGGTGAGGGTTATGGTCATGGAGAAGATGGAGCAGGCGATCGTGTTGAGAGTCCCCGTAACCGTCGAAGTGAAAACCGGTTCCAACTGGCTGGAGTGCAAAAGTGGATAGTGAGAATAAAACCCTTGTAATCGGCTTGACGGGAAATATCGCCAGTGGAAAGAACACGGTCGCTCGAGTCTGGAAGTCGATGGGGGCTGCCGTACTGGACGCGGACAAGATAGCTCATGAGGTCGTGGAACCCGGATCGGACGCGTTAGCCCGTGTGGTCGAGGAATTTGGCGAAGAAATCCTTACCGATGACTGTCTCGACAGAGAGAAACTTGCTGCCAAGGTGTTCGAGGATGGGGATGAGATCAAAAGGCTAAACCGTATCGTTCATCCCCTCGTAAGGGAGAAGATCAGTACGCGGATCGAAGAGGAACGCAGGTCCGGAACACCAATGGTCGTTGTCCACGCCGCCCTTATTTTCGAAGCTCGGGCGGAAGACAATTACGATCTGATCGTGGTTGTAAACGCGCCCCTTGAACGGAGGCTCCGTTGGCTGAGCGAGGAGAGGGGGATCGACAGGAAGAGTGCCATGCGGATCGAGCGGACTCAGATGAATCCTGATGAGAAAGTGAAGCGAGCCGATTTTGTCCTTGAAAATAAAGGGACGATCGAGGAGCTGCAAGACGCATCCAAGATGTTATTTAGAAGGATGTTGGACGAAAATCAGGCCTGATAAGAAAGGTGTTGACGCGAGGAGAAAATGCGGGTATATTCAGTCCATACCTTGGGGTGTGGGGGGTCTCGGACACCATGTCTTGTGATTCTGCTGCTTATTGCAACTCTCTTATCTGCTGCGTGTTCGAAACCTCTGGCCGTAGGGAAGCTGACGGAGATCGTTGTACTGGCGGATGAAGAGGTCTGGGAGGAGATCGAATCCGATATCCGCGGTGCGCTGGAGAGAGAGATCCTTTCCACCAGACCGGAAACCACTTTCCGGGTTTATCACGCCTCCCTGCAAAATCCCGGCAAGTTCCGCAAATGGTCAAAATTGATCCTCGTCGGGAGTCTCGAAGGAGGTGGACCACTAACCGACCTGATACCCGGGGATGTCAGGGATGAGGTCATGGAGAAGGGTGGTCTGCTGTACAGTACTCCTGATCTCTGGGCAAGGAACCAGTCGGCCTTTTTCCTTATCACCGCCAAGATGGAAGAGATCGCCCGATATGTCAGGCGCTCCAGGGAACTCATCTTTTCTGAGGTCGACGACCTCCTCAGAGGCGAGATCCGTGAGAGGATGTTCCAGAGCGGTCCTAACGAGAGGCTCGAGGAGAGTTTGTGGAAGGAACTCGGGTTCAATTTTTCACTACCCGTTGTTTACAGGGAGGATAAGTTTACCAACGTTCCCCGGACAGTTCGTTTCTTCAATTTAAATCCTCAACGTTCATTTATCGTCTACTGGGAAGATGGTCTCCGGGACAGCCTGGAAAGGGACGCAGTGTTCACGAAGAGGGCGGAGCTGAGCGAGCGTTTCTATCCCGGTGATTATCCGGTTGAGGAGAAAACTCAAACAGAATGGGTCGACTTTAAGGGTCACCGCGCCCTGAAACTAAGGGGATTGTGGGAGAACAGGGAGAGGCTCGAGGGGGGGGTGTTCATCACCCACGCCTTCAACTGCCAGGAATCAGCGAGATTTTTTATCCTCGACGCGGTTCTGTTTTCTCCTGATCCTAAGAAATCAAAATACACATATATGGTTCAGATAGAGACGATTATCGATTCTTTCAGGTGTTCCCATCCTCCAGAGGAGTGAAAGCAGCAGCTGGCAGTATGCAAACCGAGTTTTGAAAGGTCCTGAAATGCCCAACCGGCCCTCCTTTATCCACCTCCATCTACATACCGAATATAGTCTGTTAGATGGAGCCTGTCCGATCGGCCGCACACTCGAGAAGGCTATAGAGTATGGCATGCCGGCCTTGGCAATAACCGATCATGGCAACATGTTTGGTGTGATCGATTTCTACAGGCACGCTATCGAGACAGGTATCAAACCGATTATTGGTTTCGAGGCTTATATGGCGCCCGGGTCACGGTTCGACCGATATACCGGGAAGACATCTCAGAAATATTATCATCTGATCCTCCTGGCCAGGAACCATGATGGATACAAAAACCTTTTACGCCTGTCGTCGATTGGGTACATAGAGGGATTTTACTCTCGGCCACGGATAGACATGGAGGTTCTCGAGGCTCATGCAGAGGGCTTGATCGGGCTCAGTTCCTGTCTGAAGGGAGAGATTGCTCAACATCTGTTGCGAAACGACGCTGAGTCAGCGAGAAGAGCCGCCGAGTCATATAGTACTGTTTTTGGTGAGGGGAATTTCTTTTTGGAGTTGCAGGACCATGGTATACCGAGCCAGAAGGTAGTTAACGATGGTATCGTCGGGATCGGTACCGAAATGGGTATCCCGCTTGTAGCTACCAATGATGTCCACTTCCTGAACCGTGAGGATGCCGAAGCGCACGATGTTCTGCTGTGTATTCAGACAGGGAAGACCATCAATGACGAGAATCGGATGCGCTTTGACAGTGATGAGATCTATTTCAAATCGAGCGAGGAGATGGCTGAGAAGTTCGGTGATGTCCCTGGAGCCCTCTCAAATACGGTGGAGATTGCTGAGAGGTGCAATCTCGAGCTCGAATTCGGTAAAACACACATGCCGTATTTCCCTGTTCCAGACGGTTATTCAGATCTGGACAGCTACCTTAAGTCAGAGGCTGAAGCTGGTTTAAAGAGACGATATGGTGAAGTTACCAGGGATCTGTCGGAGAGACTTCAATACGAACTCGGTATCATCGAGCAGGCGGGTTATTCAGGATATTTCCTGATCGTCAGGGATTTTATAGAGGCGGCAAAGAATAACAACATCCCGGTTGGACCCGGTAGAGGTTCCATTGCCGGCAGCCTTGTTGCATACACCCTCGGTATCACCGAAGTAGACCCCATTCGATACGGACTACTTTTTGAAAGGTTCCTCAATCTCGAGAGGATCACTATGCCCGATATCGATATCGACTTCTGCTATGAGCGCAGAGGCGAGGTTATCAAGTACGTCAGGGAAAAGTATGGTGACGACAACGTCGCCCAGATCATAACGTTCGGGCGAATGCTGGCAAGGGCTGTCGTAAGAGATGTCGGGCGCGTGCTGGATATTCCACTGGGAGAGGTGGACAGGATAGCAAAACTGATCCCGAACCAGCCGGGTTCTTACATGAGCCTTGAGGAGGCGATCGAGAAGATCAAAGAATTAAAGGAGCTGGTCGCTTCGAACGAGAACTATCAGCGAATGATGAGGATAGCCAGGACCCTTGAGAAGATGCCACGGCACGCTTCTGTCCACGCGGCAGGGGTAGTGATCGCTCCCGATGAGCTGGTAAAGTATGCCCCGCTCTATACGACAAATGGAAAGGACGTCACGACACAGTATGAAATGAATTCTGCCGAGTCGATAGGGCTGTTGAAGATGGACTTCCTGGGGCTGAAGACAGTGACGGTACTCTACGATACAGTTGAAGCGGTTCGGGAGAGGACTGGCAAACACTACACACTGGAAGAGATCCCCCTCGATGATATGGGAGTCTATGAGCTTCTTGGCGAGGGGAAAACAACGGGTGTCTTCCAATTTGAAGGGAATGTACCTACCGAGGTCCTCAAGCGGATGAAGCCGACACGGTTCGAGGATTTAATTGCCGTCAACGCCCTGATCCGACCCGGTGCACTCAAAAGTGGCATGACCGAAGAGTATATTAAGAGGAAGAAGGGGGAGAAGGAGATCGAATTTCCTCACCCTTCAATAAAGGAGTTCCTGGCGGATACGTTTGGCGTGATCTTGTATCAGGAGCAGGTCATGCAGATCGCCAACGAAATGGCCGGTTTCAGCATGGGGAAAGCGGACATCCTGAGGTGGGCGATGGGGAAGAAGAAGGAAAAAGAGATGGCTAAACTCAGGAAAGATTTCATCGAAGGGGCGAAGGAAAAAGGGATCGAGGAGGGGGATTCGAACAGGATATGGGACTTGATGTATTTCTTCAGCGGATACGGCTTTAACAAAAGCCACAGTGCCGCCTATTCTCTCCTTTCTTATTATACGGCATATTTCAAGACCAACCATACATCCGAATATATGGCCGCTCTCCTGAGCAGTGAGATGGGAAACACGGATAAGGTGGTCTACTACATCGGGGAATGCAGGGATATGGGGATTGCGGTACTGCCTCCTGATGTAAATGAGAGCGGGTTCCAGTTTACAGTTGTGGATGAAGGTATCCGGTTCGGTCTTGGTGCGATCAAGAATGTAGGTCGCGGTGCAATCGAATCGATAATCGAGGCACGGGAGAAGAGTGACGGATTCAAGACAATTTATGATTTTCTCGAATCGATAGACCTCCGCTTGAACAATAAGCGCGTCATCGAGTGCTTGATTAAATCTGGTGCGCTCGATTCCATCCAGGGTCATCGCGCCCAGTTACTCGAGGTGCTCGATACGGCGATCCGTGCTGCGGCTCGCAGGGAACAGGACAGGATCAAAGGACAGATGAGTCTTTTCGAGTCGGGTGTGGATGAGCCTTCTTCTGTTGCCTATCCCGCCTTGCCTGACGTGAAGCCGTGGAACAAGTTTCAGAAACTCGCGAAGGAGAAGGAACTCATCGGGTTCTATATTTCAGGCCACCCGCTGGACAAGTATATTGGGATCATAAAGGCGTATGCTGACAGCGATACTGCCACGTTTCATAACGAAAATGACGATAGAGAGCACACAATGGGAGGTGTGTTCACCCAGACAAAGCGGTTGTTGGATCGGAAGGGAAAGGAAATGTCGTTTGCGACCCTCGAAGATTTCAAGGGAACGGTCGAAGTTATCGCTTTCAACGATGTTTTTGAACGTTACGGCAATCTGATCGAGGTAGATCTTCCCATACTGATCAGGGGGAAACGTTCGCGACGCGACGAAGAAATCGCGAGGATGGTAGTCGAAGAGATCATCCTCATGGACGATCTTTACAAGAGCGGGGATGTAGCTCTTAAACTGGTGCTTGACGGGGAGGAGGGTGAAGAAACGCTGAATGAGCTCAAGAACGCCCTTCTGGAACATCCGGGGAATTGTCCGGTATTGATTGCGGTCAGGGTGAACGGGACCGTGAACGTCCTGCAGAGCGGTTCCCTGGGGGTCTTACCTTCTGAGGGCTTGATTTTATCTGTACAGAAGATTCTCGAGAAGGGGCATATCGGGTGGGAAAAGGTCGGTTGACAACATCGCTGTTAATCGTTAGCATCAGGGGTCGTGTAACTATGAACCACAGGAGGCCGGGATGGATCTGAAACATAAAACAGGAATGTTCATCCTTTCCCTGATGGTTGTAACGGGTGGGTTCTCTGTCGCCTGGTGTCAGGACTTTTACACGAGAGATATCATTGACACGCCGACGGCCGGGCTCCTCCCTCGAGGTAGTTACATGGTGTCACTCAGGGCCTATCCAAAGGGAGGGATACTTATTCAGCTCGGGGTGGGTCTCCTGGAAAGGATGGAGGTTGGAGTATCATACGGTGGCACTAATATCATAGGCAAGGGCGCTGTATTCTGGAACCCGGGGGTCGAGTTTTTTGCCCGGTATCGGCTCTTGGATGAGACCATGGCTACTCCAGCCTTTGCGCTGGGATTCGATTCACAGGGTTGGGGTGAGTATAGAGAGGAAGCTCGGCGTTACGAGATAAAATCTCGTGGTTTTTACGGCGTATTCAGCAAGAATTACAGGTTTCTCGGGCAATTTGGGCTCCATCTTGGCGCGAATCTATCGTTGGAAGGGCTCGACGAAGATGAAAACAATCCAAATATATTCATAGGGATGCATAAGAGTATAAATCCTGATCTTTACCTTGTAGCTGAGTATGATCTTCCAATCAGCAGTGGATTGGATATCGATGAGATTGACAGCGGTGTCGGGTTCCTGAACGCGGGAGTACGGTTTCTGTTCGACGAAAATCTCCTCGTCGAGGTCAATCTCAGAAACATCAACGAGAACGCCAGAGAATCCGACAGGACACTGCGCATCGTTTATCAGAACAGATTCTAACCTGATTTGAGCGAGAGAATCGCTCAACTTAGGTCTAAGAAGATCGAGGACGAATGGAGAACTTATATCTCGATTTCGAACAACCGGTGATTGAGCTTCAACGCCGTATCGAAGACCTCAAAAGCATCTCCATGGACAAGGAAGTCAATATCACCGAGGAGATCCGACGTCTCGAGGGTAAACTGGCAAAGCTCAGAAATGAGATCTTTCAGAATCTCACACCCATGCAGCGGGTCCAGCTGGCGAGGCACCCTTTGAGACCATACACTCTTGATTACGTGAATGACATTTTTGAAAATTTCATCGAGCTTCATGGAGACAGGAGTTTTGGTGATGACAGGGCCATCGTTGGCGGTTGGGCTATCCTCGAAGGCAGACCTGTCATGGTGATCGGTCATCAGAAGGGCAGAGACACAAAGGAGAAATTGTATCGGAATTTTGGAATGCCACATCCCGAAGGTTACAGAAAAGCCCTCAGGTTGATGAAACATGCGGAGAAGTTTGGGAGACCGATTATTTCGTTCCTCGATACTCCAGGGGCCTATCCAGGAGTCGAAGCCGAAGAACGGGGGCAGGGAGAGGCGATCGCGAGAAACCTCCACGACATGGCCTCGCTGAAGACTCCCATTCTCGTAATTGTTATAGGGGAAGGGGGAAGTGGTGGTGCACTGGCCATTGGGTTGGGAGATCGATTGCTGATGCTCGAAAATGCCGTATATTCGGTATGCTCCCCCGAGGCCTGTGCTTCGATACTGTGGAGAGACCCATCCCAGAAAGTCTTGGCGGCTCAATCACTGAGGTTGACCTCTGATGACCTGTATAAACTGGGGGTAATCGATGAAATCATAAAAGAACCGGAGGGTGGAGCGCATTCAGATCCTGGAAAGATGGCAGATATCCTGAAAGAACATATTATTCACCACATCGAGGAATTGTTGAAGATAGACGTGGAAAAGTTGCCTCTCCTCAGGGTAGAGAAATACGCCGCTATCGGAGAGGTCATCGAGGGCTGAACTATCGAACCGGTAGGTTGATGTAGAAAGGAAAAGGGATGGTGGGATGAAAGATGATGAGGTGAGGATGATCGATGTCGGGAATAAAGATGAAACAGACAGGGTAGCCGAGGCGTCTGGTCATATCTTCATGAAACCCGGAACGCTCCGTGATCTTCTCGAGGGGAACGTCCCCAAAGGGAACGTGCTCGCTGCGGCGAGGCTGGCCGGAATCATGGCGGCGAAGCGTACCTGCGAGATCATACCTCTCTGTCATCCCATCCGACTTACATCGATAGAAGTGTCGTTCTTACCTGACAAGAAACTCCCTGGAATTAATGCAAAGGCTGTTGTGAGGGCGAGGGACAGGACCGGGGTTGAGATGGAGGCATTAACAGCGGTTTCAGCGGGATTGTTAACGGTGTATGACATGTTGAAGGGCATCGACAAGGAAATGGAAATTGGTGAGATACACCTCGACCTCAAGGAAGGTGGTCGGGGAGGATGCTACATCAGGGATCGCTGAATTTCGCAGGGGTCAACAGCAGGGAATTCGTTCACAGTTCATTTGTGAAGTTTAACGATAAGGAGAGGAAGGGGAATGAATCACAAAAAGTGGATTCTCGATTCTGCGAGGAACATGAGGGTGTTATCCGTTGTTGCAGTTTTACTTTTTACCTTAAGTTGTGCGGTCGCTCCGGAGACGAAGGAAGAGATAAGGACACTCGAAGGTCTCAAACTGAGTCACACAAATGTTGCCGAACATCTTGGGGAAGACGAGGCAGAGATCATTGTAAACGTACTTGAAGGGAATACCGAAGGGATTTTGAAAGAAGATGGGTTGCAACTTCATTACCGTGAGCGCGGGACGGAGAATTTCGAGACGAACGTCATGGGGATGGCCGGGACGGCGGTCGTATTTCATACACACATTCCTCACCATGAGCCAGGAAGTTGGGTGGAGTATTACATTGAGATCCGTGGGGTCGGAGATGAATTCCGCACCTTTCCGGGGAATGCAGGTGAGGGTGTCTATTATCAGCTTCGATTCAAGGGGAATGTCCCTAGATTGCTCCTCATCCTGCATATTGGGACCATGTTTCTCGGACTGCTCCTTTATGTAATCGCTGCATACATGTCATGGAGCTATCTAAAGGCAAAAAGGGAATATGGGAGTATCGAGAAGATCACCCTGTATGCCCTTGCATCTCTCTTTATCGGTGGGTTTCCTCTCGGATTCCTGATGGGCTATTATACCTTCGGAACCCCATGGACAGGCTTCCCGGTAGGAGGTGATGTTACAGACACAAAAACCCTCATAGTATTTATCTACTGGATCATCGCCACCGGTTTATTCCGGGCCAAGGGAGCAAAAGCAGAGGATGAGAAAAAGCAGCGACGATACGCAAAACTTGTTATCTGGGGGACTATTTTAACCGTTCTCATTTATGTAGTACCGCATAGTATATGAGACCTAAAGTTGAGCGATTTTCTCACTCGATCCGCACATCTATTTGCGACAAAACCTCTCAAATTAGGTGAGACCTGAATTTTGAGACCAATGCTTAGGATACCCTCGTTATGCCTGCTGATACTGTTCCTCTCGGTTAATGGTTGTGGTCGGCAGGATCAGGGAAAGGAGGGAAGTTCCCACACCCTTGGAAACGGGATGGAGGTTATTCTGGTCGAGAGCCACGCGAGCCCGATGATCTCCTCGGTGATCTGTGTCAAGGCAGGGTCAGCATACGAGAATGGGACCAATAACGGAGTCTCCCATCTACTTGAACACCTGCTTTTCGATGGTACCGGCGAGCGGACTCGGATCGAGATCATGGAGGGGATAGAAGATCACGGGGGCTATCTTAACGCTACCACGAGAGATGATCATACGGCTTACATCCTCCTGATCCCTTCTGAACACGGAGTGTTCGGACTAAATATCCAGAAAGACATGCTCTTCAACTCGATCTTCCCCGATTCGGAGCTCGTAAAAGAGAGGAAAGTGGTAATAGAGGAGATCAACAAAGATAGCGACAGCCCACATTATGTTGCGGAAAAATTCCACCGCTCCTACCTCTACCATGGGACTCCTTTCAGCAGGCCTGTCATAGGTTTCAAAAACATAATCGCAAGCATACCGAAGGAAGAGATTGTCAGGTATTACCGGGAGAGATACGTACCCGAAAATATGGTCGCGTTCATAACCGGAGACTTTAAATCAGAGGAAATGCTTGCGGACCTGGAACGTATATTTGGTGTTGTGCCACCAGGGAATGATCCGGAAACGATCGATCAGGTTCGGCTTCCGAGGAGATCGAACAGGATCTATCGATTGAACAATCAGGACGAGGTGTCGAATGTCAATATCTCGTTCGATGCGCCTGCGCCCGGGGATGACGATTACTACCCATACGATTATTTTGTGAGGACACTGAACTATCACGAAGGTGCTCCCCTTTTAGCTACCCTAAAGGGAGGATCCGAACCTCTTGCCTTCTCCGTTTCGACCGATCTTTCTCCCCATCCGGGGTTTTCAACGTTTACAATCAATATCTCGACTAAACCAGGCAATGAGGAGACTGCTGTTCAGACCGTTCTCGACCTTCTCAAAAAAGAATCATCGGAGGAACCCGGGTCGAATGAATTAAAGGGTGTTATGGTGGATATCAAGAGTGGAGAATATTTCCTGAAAGAACGCTACCATTACTACGGGTTGATGAAAGCGCCCTTTATAGTTTCAGCGGGATTTGATTTTCTCGAAAACTATGTCTCTCGCATGGAGGAAGTGTCACCCTCGATGATCAGAAAGGTAGCTGAACGACATTTCTCACGCCCGCGATACGTGGCGACCATAGTCGGTCCTCCGGGTGATGCCGTACCTGACGCAGTGCCACCGAAAGAGGAGGGAAGAATAACCAAGGAGGTCCTTCAGAACGGTATGAGGTTGATCGTCAGGGAGGAAGCGGGTTCTGATATTTTTGCCGTTTATGTCCTCGCAGGAAACAGGGCTTATATGGAATCAGATGGAAAGCACGGATTGTCTGATTTTCTCTCGAGAATGCTGATGCGTGGTACCGAGACCAGGGATAGTGAGACACTTGCAGGTGATCTGGCCGGCATTGGGGCCAGCGTTACAGTCGTGGATAATCCATATATTCCCTACGATGATTATTATACCTCGAGGCAGTACTCTTTTATCAGATTCGAGACCCTCGGAGAATACTGGAGGGAAGGATTAAGCCTCCTCTCTGATATTATCCGGAACCCCGCCCTCGATTCCGAGGAGATAGAGGGTACCCGTCAGAAAATGTTGAGCTTGATTTATCAGAGGGACGCAAGCACGTACAAGACTGCAAGGCGTCTCTTCTACGAGACTCTCTTCAGGAACCATTCCTTTGCTCATTCGATAATGGGAACGGAAGATGACATCGAAGCGGTCAGCGGAGCCGATCTGAAATGGCTTCACAAGACCCTTTACGCACCGAACAACCTCGTTATATCTGTTGTGAGCGGAGTATCAACGGACAGCGTGGTGGAGTCATTATCCACTCTTTTCTCTGATATGGAACCGGTAGAACTGCCTGGTGAGGCAAAGGAAGTCCCGCGAAAACTATCTGTACTCAGGGTTGCTGAGGAGAGGATGGGGAAGGAACAGGCTTATATCTACATGGGAAATATCCTGCCCGGGATCGAGGATGATGACATCCCCGCCATTAGGATGATGATTGCCATTCTTTCTGAGAAGCTTGCCATGGAACTGCGAGAGAAAGAAGGGCTTGCTTACTCGGTGGGCGCATCCGCGGAATTCGGCCGTGGTTTCGGTTGGTATGCGATCACAATGGGGACCGAGCAGTCGAACTACAATCGTGCTTTAAGTGGAATTCGCAGGGAAATCGACAGATTTCGCTCAGAAGGTGTCAAAGAAGAGGTGCTTGAGAAGGCAATTAACCGTGTCATGGGCAGGTCCCTGATGAGACGGTTGTCGAGCATCAACAGGGCTTCCTACTCTGGTATTTACGAGTTTCTTCTCGATGATTACAGCCAGAGCGAAATCAGACTAAACGCGTTGAAGGAAGTCCAATCCGATGATATACGTCGAGTGGCTGGAAAATACCTGCACTCGAACGAGGGAGTCCTTGTCGCTGTCAGATGATATTGAATCTCAGACCATCTGATACTATTTCAACATGGTCATCTTTTTTGTGATGATCTGATCCCCATATTCCAGCCGGTAGATGTAAATACCCGAAGGGAGGTTCTCGCCATCGTCGGATTTTCCGTCCCATGCAAAGTCGTATTCTCCACCCGGTAACCTCTCGGAGAAGACGGTCTTGACAAGCAAGCCCCGCAGGTTAAAGATCCTCAACGTAGAAGCTGTGTGCTCCCCATCCGGAATTCTTACTGTAAATGTTGTCGAGGGATTAAATGGGTTGGGGTAATTCTGGGAGATATCTACGGAGCGCGGGAATGGTCCGGAATTCTTTCCCGTTTCATCTCCAATTCCGGATGGGACTTCGACCGTGATCGTCCCCTTCATGTCGATCGACTCGTGAGGTATGCAAAAGTATGGGAAGGCGCCATCCTCGTTGAACTGCAAGGAAAACGTTGTGTTGCTTTGGGTCATAGGCTCATCCCAGAGGGCTCCTGCCTGCGGGTCGGCCGAGCCTGTTCCGCTCGTCGTGGTGTGGCTTCCTTCTTCCCAAACCCACTTGACCGTTTCCCCTATGGGGATAGTGATGTCCCTTGGATCGAACAGGAAGTTCCTTACCTTGACCTCCACTTCCGCCATAATCACGCTCGAGAAGAGCAATATCGCAGGCAAAAGCAAAGCAGCGGTTATGATTAGAGATTTTAAGCCAGCCGGTCTTCCTTTTTTCATCTTTCCCTCCGGGAATTAGGATTTCTATTGAGCATAGTTCTTAATTCTTTATGCGTATTTCACCGGCTCCCTGTCAAGGGTTGCTCTTCTTTCTCATCCCCGCTTCGATCTGGTCGCGTGATTTAGGTATGTCCCGCGACAGCACCTCGTGTCCGTTTTTTGTCACCAGGACCATGTCCTCGATTCTGATGCCGATCTCTTCCCCCTGTATGTAGATACCGGGTTCGACAGTGAGTACCATACCCGGCTTGAGGGGGATCTCGTAGTCCCCCACGTCGTGAACGTCAAGGCCGACAAAGTGTCCGGTCCCGTGGGTGAAATAGTCGCCGTATCCCTTCTCTTTGATGTAATTTCTCGCGGCTGTTTCTATGTCTTCACGGTATCGAGCGCCGGGCTTGATCGCCGCTATGGCCCGCCTTTGTGCCTCGAGGACGATGTCGTAGATCTCTGCTTGTTCTTCCGTGAATTGCCCTGAGACAGGAAGCGTTCGGGTGATGTCTGCTGGGTATTGCCGATAGCTTGCTCCTACGTCGAGGATAAGGAGGTCTCCTTCTTCCATCAATCTGTCGTTCAGGGAATAATGAAGAACCGTAGAGTTAGGTCCGGAGCCTACGATGGGAGAGAAAGCGGGCCCATCACCACCAAGATATCGGAAATAATAATTGACAGTCGATTCCACCTGATATTCGTAAACGTTGGGTGAAACAACCATCATTACTTCTGCTATCGCGCGACTGGTGATAGAGATAGCCCTCCTCATAAGTTCGAGCTCTTCCGGACCTTTTACCTGACGTAATGTGGCAATGGTCGTGGAAAGATCTCTGAAAGTAATAAAGGGGTTACGATCTCGGAGGGCATTGATCCACACTTGATCCCTGCTTAGAGGCTCATCGAGGTCTGCCATATTTGCTGAGACATGCAGGATGGTCTCATCTCTCAGGTACCTTTCGATATGGCCGTTGATCTTGGAGATATCGAAAACGTTGTCAATTCCCGTCTCTTTTTCGGCTTTTTCCCCCGGACCAAGTTTGGTGCCTGTCCACATCTCTTCCGTAGAGTCTCTCTTGGGGAGGTAGAGGATCTCGGAGAGGATTTTCCCTCGACTTCGAAGTCGCTTGCCTCCTGGAAGCAGAATTAAAGCGGCGTTCGGTTGGTTTAAGCCGGTCAGGTAGAAAAAATCAGTGGGCTGACCTCTGAGTTCATATTCTTTTCCACCAGCCCCCCAGATAATGGCGATTCCTTCGTCCAGTTCATCCAGCAACATTTTTCTCCTGTCGCTGTATGGATCGGCGTAAAGTGCGGGAGCAAGAGTCAGGAGATGAAACATAACCAGGAAAATGGACATATCGTGCTTAAACCTCAACGTATCCTCCTCTCTTTAGCCTTCCTCCAGGTGGAGAGGCCAGAGTGATT
>CAYTWO010000028.1:0-25522 GCA_964442125.1 uncultured Gemmatimonadota bacterium | reverse complement strand
TCGAGGCTTTTTGAAAAGAGTTAGCGCGCAAGAGATGCGTGCAGTTCGAGTGAGATAATCGCTCAACTTAGGTTTCAGGTTGACTTCGTCGGTTCCCGGGGTATTATTTTATCGAAGTAAGTTCATAGTGAGCCGGGAACAAGGCATTTGTCCTGCCTGTACTATTCATATCGGTGTTGTGGAGAATTGGTTCGGGCTGGAATGACCATAAGGAGGAAAGTTGGATCGAGACGGCGTTGTAATGGACGATGACCTTGCCGCGATCGAAAGGTTGAAGGAGGCGAGGGAAGACCTCCTGGGTGAGGTCAACAAGGTCATCGTGGGACAGAAGCGTGTAATTGACCACCTTCTGATCTCGATGTTGTCCAGGGGGCACTGCCTTCTCGTCGGGGTTCCCGGGCTGGCTAAGACATTGATGGTAAGTACTTTCGCGAAGATTCTCGACCTTGAGTTCAGTCGTATCCAGTTCACCCCGGACCTGATGCCTTCCGATATCACGGGGACAGATATCATCGAGGAGGACGCCACGAGCGGTCGGAGGGGTTTCAGGTTCCTCCAGGGCCCCATCTTCGCTAACATAGTCCTGGCGGATGAGATCAACAGGGCTCCGCCAAAGACTCAGTCCGCCCTCCTCCAGGCTATGCAGGAGTATCAGGTGACAACAGGAGGGAACACCTATCCGCTGGAACTGCCCTTCTTCGTTCTCGCCACCCAGAATCCGATCGAACAGGAGGGGACATACCCCCTCCCGGAGGCGCAGCTCGACAGGTTCATGTTCCATCTCCACGTCGATTACCCCTCGGAGGCTGAAGAGAGCGAGATCGTACAATCGACGACCAGCGCGTATATGCCGGAGACAAGGGTGGTACTGGGTGGAGATGAGATACTGAGTCTGCAGAAACTGATTCGGAAGGTCCCGGTCAGCCAGGATGTCGTATCATTTGCGGTCAACCTCGTCAGGATGACGAGACCAGATAGTAGATGGAAGTCGAACGCCGGGCAGGTCACGGAATTTGTCAGCTGGGGAGCAGGTCCAAGGGCTTCCCAGTACTTGATACTCGGTGCCAAGACTCGTGCCGTCCTGATGGGAAGGACGATGCCCGGGATAGAGGATGTCGTGTCAATGGCACGGCCCGTCATGCGGCACCGAATCGTTACTAATTTCCACGCGGAAGCGGAAGGAGTCTCTGTCGAGGAGATTATAGGGTGGGTCCTGGAAAAGTCTCAGAAAGAATTCAGTTAGCGTCAGAACTGCTCGATCCGGCGGTCATATCCAAACTCGGCAACCTCAAGGTCATTGCGAGGCTCGTGGTCGAGGGATTTGTCAGCGGTCTTCACCGCTCTCCTTTTCACGGGTTCAGTGTGGAGTTCTCCGACCACAGGCCTTATTTCCCTGGCGATGAACTGAGGTATGTCGATTGGAAGGTCTACGGGAAGACCGACAGGTATTACATAAAACGATTCGAGGAGGAGACTAACCTCAAGACATACTTGTTGTTAGATGCCAGCAATTCCATGTCGTTCTCGTCTGATGGGTTGACGAAGCTGCGCTACAGCGTCCTCCTTGCGGCGGCGTTATCTTATCTCATGTTGGGACAACGGGATTCCGTGGGGCTGGTCGTCTTTGACCGGGGTATCCGTGAGTTCCTCTCACCGGCTTCCGCGAGACCACACCTAAATGTCCTCCTCAAGACCCTGTCACGTGTCAGCGCCGGTGGTGAGACCCGGACCAGGGATACCTTCCATCAGCTGGCGGGCAGGATCAGGAGGAGGGGATTGATCCTGCTCCTATCTGATCTCCTGACCGACCCGATGGATGTCGTACGGGGCCTGAGGTATTTCAGGCATCAGAATCACGAGGTTGTTGTCTTCCACGTGCTCGACCCAGGGGAACTGGACCTCGAAATTGGTCCGGAGGTGATTTATCGGGACCTGGAGACGGGTGAAGAGATTCAAGCGCTACCCGGGGAGATCAGTGAAGGCTACCGGGATGGCATGGAGGAGCTCATCGGGTTTTACAAGGGCGAGTTGAGGGATTCCATGATAGATTATCACCTGATCAGGACCGATGTACCATTCTATGAGGGGCTTCTCGATTATCTCCGCAAGAGGTCGAGGCTGGGTTAGCGTGTTGAGACCATGATCGACTTTATCAATCCTCTTTATCTCCTGTTTATCGCGGCGGGCGCGATACCTCTACTCATACACCTCTTTCAACGGCACCGTGCGAAGGTGGTCGAGTTCAGCTCGATCAGTCTCCTGAAGAGATCGGAAAGGAAGACGATACGGTGGGTCCGTTTGCGTCACATTCTTTTACTACTGATACGGTCGCTGATCATAATCCTCATCGTACTCGCTCTAACTCACCCCCTGATGAAAGGAATTATGGAAGAGGAAATCGATAGTCATCTGCCGACATCGATAGTCATGGTCATTGACAATTCGATGAGCATGAGCTGGACCGACAAGGGCGGGACCCTTCTCGACAAAAGTATCGACAGGGTTTTGCAGATCGTCGATGAGCTCAACGAAGGCGACCACTGCGCCCTTCTGTTTGTCAGGGACCCTGCGGCAGCTCCTGTCATAGTGGAGGGAATGGACGGGATTCGGACAATGGTGGAGAAGATCGAATCTCTTCCGGCGAGGCTGGATATTTCCCGGTTGATCATAAGGGGTAAAGAGAAGCTGGAGGAGATGCCGGGCCCCTATAAGGAGATCTACCTGTTTACAGATATGCAGGCTTCATCTTTTGATATGATGGATGAAGGAGTAAATATTGAGAAGGATCTCCACTTTGTCTTTTTCACCGAAAGGAATGGTGAGACCTGGAACAGGGCAATTACGAGGCTCGATCTGGAGGAGTCCCCCATCACACCTGAAGGCAAGATACATCTCGCGGGTGAGGTGACAGACAGGGGGGCTGTCCCTCCACACCGGAATGTTATCGTTGCGATCAGGCCGGAAGATGGTGAGCAATATCTCCAGGAGGTTACCCTGGATAGCGAAGGGAAGGGCAGGTTCTCTTTCCCGCTCTATAGTCCTTCGGGGGGTGTAACTCGGGGGTATGTCGAGGTTGACGCCGATCCCCTGACTGCGGACAACAGGCGCTACTTTACCGTCCGCCTCCCGGGCAGGCCGAGGGTTTGGCTCCTCGACGGTGGAGACCGGAGCTCTCCCCTGAAAACGGCTATTCGGATCCTTGGTGAGGAGATAGGGAGTGTGGAATTGAAACACGGGCTCCCCGGGGGAAGGCTGGGCAGCCGTGATTTGATCGTCGTCGAGGCACCATCAGGCGAAGATGTCGAAAGTCTCCGTCCCCTAATCTCGCAGCATCTGGGTGAGGCATCGATTTTATTCGTCCCCCCTGAATCTGAAAGAGAGATAGCACACCTGAACGGGCTCCTGTCTATGCTGGGTTTATCGGACCGGTACTCGGATCTCGTCGGCTCAGAGAAGGGGGATTACGTCAGGATCGGTGGATGGACCTCGATGACCGGTGAGATCGAGAGGTTCGTCCATGAGTACCATGACGCGTTATCTACCCTTAAATTCATCAGGTACTTTTCGTTGTATGGGGGAGAGGGAGGTGAGACCATTGAATTTGATTCGATGGCACCGTGGATATCGATGAGAGAGGCCTGGAGTGGTGGCTGGAGAATTATGCTGTCGTCGGGGTTTGGCAGGTGGTGGGGAGACCTGTACCGGAATCCTCTTTTTGTGCCATTTATCGATATGTTATTCAGGGATATCGTGTCGCGAGGAGGCCTCTTGAATGCCTCCTTCAGGCCAGGTGAGAGTGTTTCATTCGACCTTCCGGGTATGGTCGACGGAATCGGGATCGACCTGTTGACCCCCGAAGGGGAAGTCAACCGTGTATACCCCACCGGTAAACGCCTGAGTCACCAAGTAGGGATGACTACAGGGAATTTCAGGTTGATGGTCAGGGAGAAAGATGCAGGTGGGTTCTCGGTAAATCCCGACGGGAGAGAATCTATCCTGGAAGAGATTTCAGAGGATGATTTGAGAACATTCCTTGGAGGATTTGCGCCGGAGATCGTCCGTTCGGGCGAGGGACTCGAGGAGAATATCCTGATCGAACGTGGTGGTCGTGATATCTGGTGGGAGCTTCTCCTTCTGGCCTTTGTCCTGCTGTTCGTTGAGGGTATCCTTGCCAACCGCAGGGAGACATGATGCGGCTCAAGTTTCTAGTCGATGAGATCAAGGCGATGTCGACCTGGAAAGAGGTCGAAGAATTTTTAGCCGGTGAGGCGCCGAGCCTGAGGATCGGGAATCTCTATGGTTCGACCAAGACGGTCGTTCTATCAGCGATCGCCGACGTATACAATCAGCCGGTTACCGTGATAACTCCCGATAATGCGACAGCAGAGAGAATAACGATCGACCTCCATCAGCTGAGATCACCGGAGGATATTTGTTATTTCCCACCATCCACGGGGAGTTCGATTGACAGGGAGTTGCCGTTGAAGGAGACGATGGGAAGACGGATGGAAGCGCTACAGGGACTCGCCACGGAAAGGACGGAGGTGACGGTGATTCCCTGCCAGTGTCTGCTCGATGAGATGATGAAGCCCGGCGATCTCCTGGGCCTCGTCGTGAAAGTCCATCATAATGAAGTACAGGACAGGGACCTCTTGATCGAGAGGCTGATTGCACTCGGGTACCGGCGGGAATATGTCGTGGAAGAGGTCGGAGTCTTTGCCGTGAGGGGTGGCGTTCTCGATGTTTATGGGTTCGGCATGGACTCACCGGTACGCATGGAATATTTCGGTGATGAGTTGATATCCATGCGGAAGTTCGATGTCCAGACGCAGCTTTCGAGCGGTGAGGTGTCGTTTCTCCACATCCTGCCGATGAAAGAACGTGAACTGGGGGAGGCACTCTCTCGACTCTACACCTACCTCCCAACAGACGGACTGAACGTAGTGGTCGAAGGGGCCACCGTCAGGGCAAACCTGGTTGGAGTCCCCTTTCCTGGAGAGAGGGCTGAAGACAGTCTGTCGGGTCGAGTCGAGGGCTGTTTCGATAAATTGAGACAAACTCGGCGGATATTCCTCGAAGGTCTTCACCTGAGTTCTCCGGGCCGGGATCTCTTCTGTGCCCCCGTAAACGGAGAGCAGACTCGCAGCGATACAGATAAGGGAATCAAGGCCCTTCGATTTGCCACGAGGGAGCCTGAACGCATCGAGCGGGACATTAAAAAGCTGAAGAGGGTGATCCTCGAAGAGGGTAAAAAAGACGGTAAAACGGTCATCCTCTGCGATAACTATGGTCAGAAGGAGCGAATCGGGGAACTCCTCGGAGATGTCGCCCCAGACTGTCTCCTGGAGGTCGGGGGTCTCGAAACGGGGTTTCAGGTCCCCGAGATAGGGTTGACCGTTTACAACGACCACGAAATATTCCGGCGCCCGAGGCACCTCCGTTACCGCAGAAAGTACCGGAGGGGGGGAGGACTCGCATCCATCGACGAGATCCGCCCCGGCGATTTTCTGGTGCACGTCGATTACGGTATCGGTAAGTTCGAAGGCCTGAAGGTGGTACAGATTCACGCGGGCGAGGTCGAATGTCTCACGATCGGGTACAAAGGCGGTGATCGGGTCTACGTTCCGGTAGAGAAGCTCGATCTGGTGGACAAATATTCGAGTGCGGACGGGACACCCCCTCGTATAAACCAATTAGGGGGAAAGGGGTGGGAGAGGGTCATGAAGAGTGCCAGGAAGGGAGCACGGGAAATAGCCGAGAAACTCTTGAGGCTTTACGCCAGGAGGAAAATCTCAAGGGGTTATGCCTTTTCCGAGGACACACCGTGGCAGCTCGAGATGGAGTCGGCCTTTTCGTACGAGGAGACCCCGGACCAGAGAAGAACGCTGGATGAAGTGAAGATGGACATGGTCAGGGTAAAACCAATGGACAGGTTGATATGTGGTGATGTAGGGTTTGGTAAGACAGAGATCGCTGTTCGTGCGTCTTTCATGGCCGTCCAGGACGGTAAACAGGTTGCCATCCTCGTCCCCACGACGATTCTTGCACAGCAACATTACATGACATTTTCTGAAAGACTTGCCGAATACCCGGTTGAGGTAGAGGTGTTGAGCCGCTTTAGAACACGTGCCCAGCAGAGGAAGGTCTTGTCGGGTCTCGAAAAGGGGACAGTCGACATAGTTATCGGGACTCATCGCCTCCTCTCGAAGGATGTTAAGTTTCATGACCTTGGTCTCCTGATAGTGGACGAAGAGCATCGATTCGGCGTCACACACAAAGAGAAGTTGAAGAGCTTAAAGGAGGGGATCGACGTTTTGCAGCTTACCGCGACACCGCTGCCTCGGACGCTTCACCTGTCATTGATGGGCATACGTGACATCTCGCTGATAAACACCCCGCCTCAAGACAGGCTCCCGATTGTTACCTATGTTGTCGAGTTCGACAGGGCGCTGATCACGGAGGCAATCATGAAGGAGGTCGACAGGGGAGGGCAGGTCTTCTTCGTCCACAATCGTGTCCGGTCGATAGGGTCGGTAGCGACGATGTTGAGGAGCTGGCTCCCTGAGATCCGGTTTGCAGTCGCCCATGGTCAGATGAACGAGAGGGATCTCGAGGATATCATGCTCGAGTTCATGGAGCGAGGAGTAGACGTCCTCGTCAGTACGATGATCATCGGGTCGGGACTGGATGTGCCTAACGCGAACACATTGATCGTGAACAGGGCTGACAGGCTCGGACTTGCCCAGTTGTACCAGCTTAGGGGTCGTGTAGGGAGGTCGTACCGTAGGGCCCATGCCTATATGTTAACTCCACTTGGAAGGGTACTTACCGAAGAGGCAAGGAAACGGCTGACCGTTCTCGAGGAATACACGGAACTCGGTTCCGGTTACAAAATCGCCCTTCGGGACATGGAGATCAGGGGTGTGGGGAACATCCTCGGCAGAGAACAGCACGGATACATCGATGCAACTGGTCTGGAGATGTACAATCGGCTGCTCGATGAGGAGGTTCGAAAACTCCGGGGTGAGCATGTCGTCAGGCAGGAGGTTGAACTCGTTGTCGAGCTAACATCCCTTCTGCCTGAGTGGTACGTGACCGACGCCACCCAGCGGATTTCAATCTACAGGAGGCTCTCGAGGGTAAGGGAACTATCGGAGATCGACGAAATAGGAGATGAACTGGCAGATAGATTTGGATCTCCCCCACACGAGGCCAGAAACCTGATGAACATGGTAGCCATAAAGGTATTGGCCGGTCGACATGGGATAAAGACCGTTTATCTCAGGTCGAGCGAGCTTGAATTCGTCTTCGAAGAAGGGAAACCAGAAGGCCTTGTGAGGTGGGATAAGGCGTTTAAGGACAAAGATCTGAATGTGGAGGTCGCCCAGGCTGATGCCATATCTATGACCGTCACCAGGGGTGTGGATGGGGAGTGGCTTGATAAGGTTAGAAAATCCTTGCGTGATATGGTTTGATTGTTTAGTATGAAGGGTTTTCCAAGCCTGTTGGAATTTGGAATTTTCGGATTATAGATGAGGTTTGATCTGCAGATTTTCTTTTTGGAGTAGCAGTTAGTGAATTGTTCTACACTGATTGCGCTCTGCTTGCTATCATTGAGGGAGGTATGCCAACAATGCACGGCCGGACACCTAACGTACTTGGATTTACGCTTATATCGTTGATCGCATCTATCTTCTCCTGCTCTTCAAATCAGGACAAAGAAATTGCCAGGGTCGGAGAGAACATTATCAAAGTGGCAAATGTCGTCGATGTGATGAGCAGTGGGGGATATGAGGAGAGTGAAAGGGGCGCGAGGGAGGCCCTCGACTATCTCATCGATTTCGAGCTTATACTCCTCGAGGCCAGGGAGCAGGGACTGGATGAATCCGAAGAATATGATCTGAAGATGAAACTTGCCAGGGATCAGCTCCTTGTCCGTAAGCTCATAGAAGTTGAGGTTTACGATAAAGCAAAACCTTCTGAAGAGGATTTGCGTAAAGCTTACGAGGAACGGGGGGGAGACCGGGAAGAGATAAGGGCGAGGCACATCCTGGCCAAAGTTTCACCCAGTGCCTCGGAGTCGGAAGAGGCTGAGAAGAGGGCAAAAATCGAAGAGGCCCTTGAGCGTGCCAGAGCCGGCGAGGATTTTGCTAAGCTCGCCAGGGAGTACTCTGAGGGACCTAGCGCTCATCAAGGCGGAGACCTGGGATTTCACCCGAGAGAAAGTATAGATCCTGACTTCGAGAAGGTCGTTTTCGAGCTTCAGGTTGGTGAAATCAGCGAGGTTTTCAGGACACGGTATGGTTATCACATCGCCAAGTTGGAAGAGCGCAGGATGCGAACGTTTGATGACATGAAGGATAAACTCGAGGTATCGCGCGAGACATCAAACAGATTGACTCTATCGAGAGAATTTATGAACAGTGTTGAAGAACGTGCAAACATGGAGGCTGTGGACGAAGGGATCGATCGTATGATAGAACTCTTCGAAAACGATTCAACCGGCACGAAAGTGAGGGAAGAAGCACCGGTCCTGGCCGTATTCGAGGGCGGAGAATGGACGGGAGTCGATTATATGGACCTGTACATGACGATGCCGGATAGCATGCGTGTCGTCCCGAAAGATCGAGGAGAGGTCAAGAACTTCATAGCCGGTAGAGTGACCGATGCCATCCTTGTAAATGAAGCACGGAAAGCAGGGATCGATCGACTCGAAGATTATCGTGAGGAACTGGCGCGTCTAGAGGAAGACGTACTAGTCCAACTGTACATCACACAACGGCTCTTTGGAGCAGAACCAGATGAGGAAGAGTTGAAGTCGATGTATGACGGCAACCGGGATCGATTTCCGGGCGATTTTGCGGAAGAGAGAGAGAACGTCGTAAAGATGTACGAGGAAGAGATGGAAGAGGGTGGACTGGAAAACCTCACGAATCCGCTAAAGGATAAATTTCAAGTGACCATAATCGAAGAAAACCTCCACTTTATCCCGAGTCTCCTGAAAGGTTGATATGCTGAAGAAGAGATCAAACGGTTTCCAGGGTGGACTTTTCTATGTCTTTTTACTGCCGATATTGTTAATCGGTGGGGGATTTCTCTGCGACGATGAGGTGACAGAAAAAGAACAGGTAACGGATGGCAAGGTCGTGGCAAGGGTTAACGAGTCTGTCTTGTTGGAGGATGAACTCGAGGATGCCCTCATCGAATTTTTCGGTGAGTTCTATTCGGTCGACGATAAACGCGATTATATCGATCAATGGGTAGAGAGTGAACTTCTTTACCAGCGGGCGCTTGAAGAAGGACTCCAGAGGGATGAAGAGATACAGAAGAAGATCGCTCAGTTTCAGCGGATGCTCCTGGAACAGGAGGTTCTGAGGAGGTATCTCGAAGGGAAGGTCGAGATTTCTGACGAGGAGATCAGTGTCTACTACGCGGATAACAATGATTTCTTCCTGCGAGACGAAGATGAGTACAGGGTGTACAAGCTGGTTTTTCAGAGCGAAGAAATAGCGAGAGAGGTTGTGGGTGAATTGGAAGTTGCGCCTGAACGATATGACGAATTGATTTTTGGAGAGGTTTATGACGGAAAAATAACGGCCATCAACCTCGGATTCTATCCCGCTAGCGGGCTGGAGGCAACTTTTGGCGATCAGCTGAATGGTCTGGAAGTGGGTCAATTCAGCCAGCCGATCATAACACCTACGGGGAATTGCTACGCCCTGAGGATGGATGAGTATCGTGAGAAGGGATCGACAAGGGAATTGGGCGAGGTTGAATATCTGATTCGCAGCATTCTTTTCAGGATGCAGAGTGACGATGCACAACAAGAATGGCTGGAAGAATTGAAGAGTGGCGCAGACATTGAAATCGCCGTGGATTGAGAGAGAACTGATGAAAAGACTGAAAAGACTGATTGTCTTTTTCCTGGTTATCGCCGTTAACCCATGTCTGGTATTGGGTGAAGAAGAAATTGATCGCATCGTTGCGGTTGTAGGGAATGAGGTGATCTTGTTGAGTGAGTTGCGCGAAAGCGTTATCCTGGCAGCCCGACAGCTTCAGTTGTCGTTTGAAGATACGACGAGAATCGAAGAGTTGGAAAGTGAGATCCTGAATGGAATGATCGAGGAGAAGGTGATCCTCCAGAGGGCGAAAGTGGAGGGGATAGAGGTCTCCTATGAAGAATTGAACGCAGAGGTGGAACGCGATCTGGATAAGGTCATTTCCAGATTTGCCAGCAAGGAAGAATTCGAGATCGCCCTTGCATCCCAGGGACTCGACATGTACAGCTACAGGGAGCAGCTCAGGAAAGAAAAGGAGAAACAACTTATTCAGCAAAGGTTTATGCAAGTCAGCAAGATGCCGTATGTCAGGGTGTCTAATGAGGAAGCCAGAAAGTTTTTCGATGAGACCTTTAAGGACAAGACAATGAAACCTGCAACGGTTCAACTCAGAGAGATCGTTCTGAAGATCAAGCTCTCCGATACGAATCTTATTGACGCCAGAGAATCAGCGATGGAGGCGCTGCAGCGGATCGCAGAGGGTGAAGCATTCGAATCCGTTGCCAGGCAAATGTCACAGGACATGTCGACGAAGGACCTGGGAGGGGATCTTGGTTCTGTGGCAGAATCAGATGTCCTTCCTGTGATCTTTGAGGCGGTAGGAAATCTCCTCCCGGGTGAGGTCAGCAATCCGGTGGAAACTGTTCAAGGGATTCATCTGTTCAGAGTCTTGGAGCGGAAGGGTGGTATGGTTCATCTAAGTCACATCCTGTTTAAAGCCAGGGGTGCCGGGGATCCGTTCGAGGAAACTATGACATTGGCCAAAGAGCTGGTCTCTCGGGTCGAAGCCGGTGAGGATTTCGCTGCTATCTCTGAAAACTTTTCAACCGATGAAAATGTGAGAGGTAAAAGAGGATCACGAGGGGAGGAATTGATAGGTACCCTTCCTTCTCCTTACAGGTCGATCATCGAGGAGATGGAGGAAGGCGAGATCAGTGATCCCTTCGTCGTGGAGGACCAGATAGTCATCGTGAAGCTCGAGAAAAAGATGGCATCCCGCCCCTACCGGTTCGAAGAGGTAAAGGACCAGTTGATCGAAAATCTCGGACAGGAAAGATCATACCAGCAATTTGTCAAGGATCTGGAGAAAAAGACATACATCAATATTCGTCTCTGATTTTTCTCGTCTTAATGGTTGTATGGGACAATTCCAGATTGTGCTCTCTCCTCCCTTGAGATGGGAGAGGAGCGGCTTCGGTGTTAATCCATCGTAAAATCAGACAGCGGCAGCTCGATATGTGAAAACCATTCACTCGAGAAATTCCCCCAAGCTGATCATCACAACCGGTGACATCCGAGGAGTAGGACCCGAGGTAGTTGCGAAGGCTGTTTCACATCCCGAGGTCAGGCAATGGGCCGAATACCTCATCGTTGGGCCAGGGCAAGCCTTTTCGGGAGAAAGGGGAGGATGCTTTCTCGGGAGTTGTTCTCTCGAACCAACGGACCTTTATTCCGCATATACGAGCGATAAACCAGATATCATGATCTGGAGAGTAACCGAAAAAAGGGCGAAATGGGATGCATCGGGGCGGATGGCGGAGAGCATCACAGAGGAAGAAACAGGGAAATGGGCAGGTGATTCAATCGAGACCGCAGTCCGATTGATCGCAGCAGGGGAAGGGGATGCTTTGGTCACCGCTCCAATAGAGAAGAAAGCCCTCATCAAGGGAGGCTTCCCCTTCTCGGGTCATACGGAGTTACTGAAGGCCCTTACTAACAGTTCGAAGGTAACGATGCTCCTTACCGGAGGCATGCTGAGGGTATCCCTTGTCACCACCCATATGCCATTCATTGATGTAAAAGACCAGTTGACAGGAAGCAGTATCGAGGAGACCGCTCAGCAGACAATCGGTGCCCTGAGAGACTGTTTCAACATCTCTTCACCAAAGGTTGCCGTCTGCGGGTTGAATCCACACGCAGGTGAGGGTGGCATCCTGGGTGGGGAAGAAAGGGAGATGATAGAGCCTGTTGTTGCATCTTTTCGGGAACGAGGCCTGGATGTATCGGGACCATATCCCGCAGATACGGTCTTTACGAAAGCCGTCGAGGGGGAGTATGATGCGGTGGTAGCGATGTACCATGACCAGGGCCTTGCCCCATTCAAACTCTATTCTTTTGGGAGGGGGGTCAACCTGACCCTTGGATTGCCGTTTATCCGGACCTCTCCGGATCATGGGACCGCCATGGATATTTCCGGAAGTGGATTGGCGGATGAGAGAAGCATGATACACGCGATTCGAAGGGCGAAAGAAATGTTTTTTAGATGCGACAGAGCAAATTGATTTTTCTTTGACAATTAATTGGAAGTGTGATAAGATTAGATGGTAACGTGCGGTTAATATTTTTCCCCGACACTCAGTCGCTATTTCATCCTTTGCAACAAACTGAATCGAGATCGTAACCTGTTGAAAATGCTCAGCTAGCGCATTCCACGCGGTTTACCGCGGGGAGCTTCAATCCCAGCAGGTAGTGTCAATGCGGGGATTTCCAGTGCTTGCCCCGGAGAGCTTCAAGCGTGTCGGTCGGAATCCGTAAAAAAATGAATTCACAGGAATCTCTCTCCAGGAACGCGGAGACTTTCAAGGGACATCGGGAAGAGGCTTTACTCGAAGAAATTGCCAGGGAAGTGCGCCGTAACATAATAAGGATGACGGCCGCGGCGAAATCCGGTCACCCCGGTGGTTCTCTCTCGATAACGGATATTCTCACGGCACTGTATCTGGGAGAGATGAACCACAAGCCTCACGATCCTTTCTGGCCCAATCGGGACAGACTGCACCTTTCCAAGGGACATGCCTGCCCGGCACTTTACGCCATCCTGGCTGAAACCGGTTATTTCCCTAAAGAAGAACTTCTTACCTTCAGAAAACTGGACTCCAGGCTTCAAGGACACCCCGACTACAGGATGACACCAGGTGTGGACATGTCGAGTGGCTCCCTCGGCCAGGGATTATCGATTGCCAACGGAATGGCACTCGCTGGTCGACTCGATAATAGGAAGTATCGTGTATACGTAATTCTCGGAGATGGAGAGGTCCAGGAAGGTCAGATATGGGAAGCCGCCATGACATCACGTCACTACTCCCTGGACAACCTTTGCGCTATCCTGGATTTCAACGGCCTTCAGATCGACGGTCCCGTAAGCGAAATTATGGACATTACGCCCCTGACAGGGAAGTGGGAAGCTTTCGGGTGGCATACCATCGAAATCAACGGACATTCCTTTCAGGATATCTTCTCCGCTCTGGATGAAGCGAGAAGCACGAAGGAGAAACCGACCATTATCGTGGCAAAGACAGTCAAGGGGAAAGGCGTCTCCTTCATGGAGAACAAAGTCGAGTTCCACGGAAATGCACCGACGCCGGAGCAGGCTAACCAGGCCTTGCGGGAACTTGGCGTGGACGAGACGATTCCGATGTTCGGAGACGGGAATTGATGGTTCGAGAATCTAGACACACGCGGGTCGCATACGGAGAATCCCTGGTCGAGGTTGGCAGGCAGAACGGGGATATTGTTGTCCTCGATGCTGACCTCTCGAGTTCTACAAAAACCTCTCTCTTTGCCGGAGAATTCCCGGACAGATTTTTTCAGATGGGGATCTCGGAGGCGGACATGATGGGTACTGCCGCCGGACTGGCGGCGAGCGGTAAGTTACCGTTCGTAAGCACGTTTGCCATATTTGCTACCGGGCGGGCCTGGGAACAGATCAGGAACACGATCGCCTCACCTAATCTCTCCGTACGCCTCTGTCCCACACACGGCGGTATCTCTGTGGGAGAGGATGGCTCCTCTCATCAGTGCCTCGAGGATATAGCCTTGATGCGCGTCATTCCGAACATGAGTGTAATGGTCCCTGCCGACGCAGTGGAGACAAAGAGCATGGTGAGATATCTTGCCACCGACCATCCTGGTCCAACCTATATGCGTCTGGCAAGGCCCAAGTCACCCGTCGTCCATCCGGAAGATTATTCTTTCAGCTTTGGCAAGGGCTGTCTACTGAGAGAGGGTGAGGATATCAGCCTTGTTGCTTGCGGTCAAATGGTCGCTGTTGCCCTCGACACTGCGGACATCCTTTCTGAAAGGGGGATCGAAGCCAGGGTAATAAATATGTCCACGATCAAACCGATCGATGCCCAGATTTTGTTGCTGGCGGCCAGGGAGACACAAGCTATCGTGACACTCGAAGAGCATTCTGTCATTGGGGGACTCGGAAGTGCGGTAGCCGAGACAATAACAGAAGAATATCCCACAAAGCTGATAAAGATCGGGATCCGGGATATGTTTGGTACCTCCGGGACACCCGGCAAACTCTTCCAGGCCTACAACCTGACCCCCGAAAGTGTTGACGAGAGGATAAAAAAGGCCCTCGGTATATAGAGATTGATAAAATTCCACAAGGTCTCCAAGAAACTTCCCGGTGGACGTTTCGATCTCCTGGATATCAGTTTCGAGGCGGAAAAAGGGGAATTTACCTTTATAACAGGCCCCAGCGGATCCGGGAAGACTACTATCCTGAAACTGATCGTGATGGAAGAGCGTCCGGATGACGGAGTCGTGGAAATCGCCGACTCTTCTTCTGACTCGATCAAGAGGAGAGATGTACATATCCTCAGACGGAAAATCGGGATGGTCTACCAGGATTTCAGGCTTCTTCAGGAGAGGACGGTGGCGGAAAATCTGTCATTCGTCCTCGAGGTAACGGGTGTGAAAAGAAACCGGATTCGTTCCAAGGTAATGAAGGTGACCACCGACCTCGGGATACATCACCTCAGGGAGGCTTATCCGGCAGAGTTGTCCGGAGGTGAGCAGCAGAAGGTCGCCATCGCTAGAGCGATTATCAATAATCCTTATGTGCTCCTGGCCGACGAACCAACGGGGAACCTGGATCTGGAATCTTCCGCTGAAATCCTCAAGACCATGCAGGAGATCAATTCGATGGGAACAACCGTCGTGGTCGTCAGTCACAAGGACGATCTCCTGATGGAAATCCCCCACCAGCGAATAGAATTGAGCGCGGGAAAGGTTGTGAAGATATCCCGCAACACGTTATGAATGATGGATACACTGTCACGGCTACTCAAGGAAACTTTTATCGGATTCCGCAGTTCACCCCTTCTTTCCATTCTGTCCATCCTGACCCTCACATTCACGTTATTCCTCCTTGGTCTGTTTTTTCTGTTTCATGTCAACCTGAATCAGGTTATCGTCGAGATGGACAAGCGCGTCCAGCTGGTGATCTATCTGCGTGATGACGTCTCGAGAGATGAAGTGGAGAAGATAAGGATAGACCTTTTTCGGCGAGAGGAGGTCAAGTCCGCAAGGTATGTCAGCAAGGAAGACGCTCTCAACCGTTTTCGTGAGGAACTGGGAGAGGAATCGTTCCTGCTGGAGGGGCTGAGTGTCAATCCACTCCCTGCTTCCATCGAGGTAGATTTCAAGGAAGGGTATATCGACGATGAAATCATTCGCTCGCTCGCCAGGGTCACCGAAGACCATGAATCTGTAGAATCGGTCGATTTTGGAGGGATGTGGTTGGGCAAACTTCAACTCATAAGGACGTTGATAACGATCGTTGGTAGTGTCGGGGGGGCAGTTCTCCTGGCCGTTGCCATAGTCATTATAGGAAGTGCGATCCGGATGACGGTGTTCTCCAGGAAAACCGAGCTCCTGGTCATGAAGATCGTGGGCAGTGCCGACTGGACGATCGAAGGACCATTTCTTATTGAAGGCCTCATCAAAGGGGCAGTTGGCGGGGCAGTGGCGGCAGCTCTTTCTTACGGCGTCTACTACCTCGTGGACAGCAGGTTGATCGACCTTGTCCCGTTTCCATCATTATACGGTTTCGCGGTGATCCTGGTTGGCATCCTGTTGGGAACCGGGGGGACCTATCTATCGGTCAAAGGACAGTTGAGAAAGTTGTGGTGAGGGAGGCTTGATAAATTCATCATGGAAATGCGTCGTTCTCATTTTCCTCCTTATGGCGGCTTCGTCTGGGATCCACTATTCCCAGGAGAAGAGTTCAGAAGACTATCTTGAAGCCATTAAAAGAGAGGGTAACGTCCTCGGTAAGATCCGGAAGGAAATCGTCGAGAATGAGAACAAATTGAAGGAATTATCGAAACAGGAGAAAGATGTCCTGAGCGAGATCTATCATATTGAAAGAAAGATTGACCTGACGGACAATCTCATCGCAGAGTTGGAAAAGGATATTGACACAAAGCAGAAGGAATTGGCCGAACTGGAATACAAGATCGAGAACTTGCACGGAGAGCTTGCTCAAAAGCAGGATACGTTTTATATGAGGTTGAGGGGGCTGTATAAAAGGAGAAATGTTCAACCGCTGGAGCTGGTCTTTAGCTCATCGTCCTTTACCGCCGCTTTCAAAAGGATCTACTTCCTCACACTCATTGCCGGCGAGGATAAAAGGCAGATCGCTGAATATGTCAATTTGTCAGAGGAACTCACCGGTATTCGTGAAGAGAGAAGAGTCAAATTGTCGGAGATCGCGGGAAGGATAGGTGAGGTCAAGCGGGAGAAATCAACACTCCTGGAGACCGACAGGAAGAGAGAAAACCTTCATGCCTCTGTCAGGAAGCAGAAGGCTGAGCGTGAAAAAGCGATTGAGAGGTTGAAACAAGAGACAAAACGGCTCAGTTCCCTGATCGACAACCTCGAGAAACAGCGACTCATGGCGGTCGAAAGGGAAAGACGAGGATTGTACGATCTCGATAAGGCGATCGGAATGCTCCAGTGGCCGGTTGAAGGGAATATTATCAGAGGATTCGGGAACAGGTACAATCCGGATCTTAAGATCGAAATTGAATCGAACGGGATCGACATCAAAGCGGAGAAAGGGACTGCAGTCCTGGCCGTGGCTCCGGGGAGGGTGGAGTTTTCTGACTGGTGGCAGTCTTATGGCAAAATGATCATTATAAGCCACAGCAACGGGTATTACAGCCTGTATTCCCACCTTTCACGGGTTTTGATAAGCGTGGGAAAGGATGTGAAAGAGGGAGATGTAATCGGCGAAGTAGGCGATACTGGCTCTCTCAGCGGACCCTGTCTGCATTTTGAGATCCGAAAGGGTCGAGAGGCAGTTGATCCGATCACCTATCTGAGAAAGAAGTAGTCATATTGGAAGCTGTTTCCGTTTACAGACAGGAGAGGATCAAGAAAAGGCTGGAGAGGGACCTTGAACAGGGCCGGCTCGCGCCCTCTCTGATCTTTCACGGACTTCCCGGTATCGGGAAGGAGCGAATGGCGTTTTATCTGGCGCAGTCGATCCTCTGCATAGAGTCCGAGAGTGGGGCGTGTGGAGAATGCTTCTCCTGCCGTAAGGTAAGTAGGCTACTGCACCCGGATGTACAGTGGCTCTTCCCTAAACCGGGCTCCGTGGATGATGATGAGCTCGAGAAGATTATCGATCGTAAATCGAGAGAAGATTTTTATAAGCCCGTCTTTGGGAAGTCATCGTCACACGCCATCGACGCGATCCGTCGACTACGGACCATCAGCAGCAAAAGCCCTTACGAAGGAGATTCAAAGGTGTTCATCATTACAGAGGTTGATCGCATGACCGTAGAGGCGGCGAACGCCTTTTTGAAGCTCCTCGAAGAACCTCCGGATGACACCGTGATCCTGATGACGACATCCAGACTTCACGCGCTTCTCCCAACAATCCGATCACGGTGCGAGGAGATCCGATTTTCTCCGATACCTTTGGGAGAACTCAGGAAGATCCTTGTTGAAGATCTCGGAATCTCACCCGAAATTGCCGATCAACTCTCACGTTTCTCGGAGGGGAGTCTGGGTAGGGTAATAGTAGCGCGTCAGCGGGAAGGGAAAGATGGATGGGATGACGCCTGGCAGATATTTCAGCTCGCCTCCCTGGGTTCTGAAGGAGATATACTTGAGTATGTCGCTACAGCCCCGCTGAAAGGTGATAGAGAAAAGATCAGGTTGATGCTCGAGGCTCTGATCTCCCTCCTCAGAGACCTCATGGCTGTAACTCTCGACCTCGGCAAGGGTGACCTTATCAACGTCTCCAGGTATGATCTCTTCAAAGATTACGGGGAACTCGCACTGAGCGGCGTAATCAGGTCGATAAAACTGGTCGAGGAGCAGCGGCGCCTGCTCGACAGGAACATAAATTCCTCGATCTTACTATGGCACCTCCTCCACAAAATGTCCCTTGAACTGAAGGCGGTATAATCAGACAATGGCTGCCTGTTCAAGGCTCAATCTATGTCTCCTCACCCCTCCAGAACCCTATCTTATCGAAGGGATTGATGACACCCGTCGTAATGTTCAGCAGGTGGCAGGCGATTCGTTTCAGATACCTGGCGTAGAGTGCAGTTGACGCCGCGTCACTCGAAGAAAGAGATTTGTCGGTCTCCTTGATCACGTTTTCCAGGACCTCATCGGATTCCTTCGTAATCCACCAGTTACTTTCAAGGAGTCTTTTTCCCTCTTTCTGATCTGATTCTTTGAGGATCCTCACGATGTTGTCGAACATGTCGGTCACTGCTTCCTCTATCTTCCTGACAGTCTCTTCGTGAGAGCCGCAGGTGAGCCTCGCCGGGTGGGCAACAGCCAGTTCGGTGATGTTCTTTGTATAATCCCCGATCCTTTCTATATCGATAACAATGCTGGTCAGGATCAGGCCGGGGATGATGTTCGAACCGCCCGTAATAGCGAGGTGTTTCAAGACCTTTCTACGGACCTCTTGTTCGTATCTGTTGATCATCTGGTCTTTTTCATAGATATCGATGTCGATCTCCCCACTATCGCTGTGACGAAGTGATTTCCAGGATGCCTTGAACATCGTGCGGGTGCTTTCCATCATAACGTAGGATTCGTTCAGGGCCTGGGTCAGCGAGTTGTCCTGACGCCACAGTTCATAGAGTTCCTTGAAAAACAACATTTTTGATCACCTCACAGGGTCAACAAACCGTTTCGGTTCTTTATCAGGCTCCTCATAGTCTATCAAATAAGCTAAAATATGGTCACACTCTTGTCAATTTAGATCGTCAAGCTCTCAAGTGTTTCCCATATCACGAAGAATAAATCCTTGAAGCGACAAGGGTGTCTATAATAAAAATATCAAAGCAAGGGGTATGAAATGTAACAGTATGTATATGACAATAAAAGTCGCCATGTTTTTGGTCGACTCGCCGGCCTTTGCACCCACGTATTCGGCAAGTCGTATGGGGATTGCTTTGAGTGGATAAAAAACCAGAATTCCTAAAATGTTAAAGCAGAGGTGGGAAAAAGCCACGGTGACAGCGACCTCATTTTGAGTGGCCATGGCGGCCAGAAATGCGGTTATTGTCGTTCCGATGTTGGCTCCCAGGGTATAGGGAAAAATCTGTCTGACCGTGATGAATCCAGCCCCGACCAGTGGTATGATCAAAGATGTCGTCACTGAACTCGACTGGACAACGGCCGTCATCAATATCCCGAGCACAAATCCCAGAAGGTCATTTCTGAACAGGTACTGGTTTATGACCACCTCAATTTTACTCAAAATAAGAGAGCGGATCGTCTTTATGAGAAAGAAGAGCGACAGGAATAAAATAACGAGTGACAATATCATCAGGAATATACCTTCATGAGGCACAAAGGAGAAAAATGACTCGATCCCATCGATGACAGGGTTGGTGATCGCTTTTAGCGGGTTGAACATCTTTAACCCACCGATGCCGGCAAACCCACTCTCCATTCTTGATGCGATATTTGCGATGAAATGAAAACGTATCTCTAGAGGAAAGAAGAGGATGACGGCACAAATATTAAAAAAATCATGAACAACGCTTGCGGAGAATGCCCTCTTGAACTCGGTCCGGTTCGAGATGTGACCCATAGAAACCAGGGTGTTCGTGATCGTCGTTCCAATATTTGCCCCCATGATTATGGGTATGGCATTGTGAAGGGAGAGCGCGTCACCGGCAACCAGGCCGACAACTATAGACGTGGTGGTAGAAGAACTTTGAATCAGGCTGGTGGCGACGATTCCGATGATCAAACCGGCGAACGGGTTGGACGTCATCTGGATCATGGCTTCGGCAAATCCCTCACCGAAGAGCATGAAGGAGTGCCCCAGCAGCTTTATGCTGAGAAGGAAGAGGTAGATTGCCGAAATGATAATAATTAATCTGATGATCTTTGAGCGAGATTGAAGATCCACTTCTGTTCCCGACGATTATGCGAGTGTAGGTCCCATGGATTCATCGTGATGGAAAGTGGATAATACGCTATCCAATGGCAATTGTCAACAGAGATTAACAGTATGAGATTAACAGGCTTCAATTATTCCTCCGCGCGTATTATAATTGTAAATGTGCAACGGGTCAATTCCAGGGACCAGGGTTCATACCCCCCAATAAATGCTCCTTTTACAGAGGACTCTATATGAAATTTTTACTCCAGAGTGTTGTCACTCTGCTGATGACAGCCGCTTTACCCGGCATCGCGCTTACCGCCGGCGAAGAGGGCATTGTCGTCCACGAAACCTCTGGTATCACAAGGCTCGGGGATAGATTGATCATCGTTAGCGACGACGCGGACGGCAGGTATTTCGAATTGATGCTCGAGGGGCGAAATGGACCGATCATTCCCATCGATCCGGAAAAGATAAGGGAGGTTGTCCTTCCCGGTGCTTCGATGGCCATGGACCTGGAGGCGATCGATATACTTGCCGACGGGCGTATCGTAGTGCTTTCGGAGCAGCAGCGATGTCTCATTGGCAGGGAAAGTAAGACAAGCGACCGGTGCGGAGTTATTGCCGAATATGATCGAACGCTTTCGGAGTTTGGCAACCGGGGGCTTGAAGGCCTGGCTGTCGAGAGAAGAGATGATGGTAGTTCACGGGTTGCCGTGCTGTGGGAGGGTGGATACCCGGAATATGATCAAGTGCCATATCAGCTCCGAGACCAGGTAGGCCGTTTTCCACTCAAGCCGATCATTGTCATCCACGATATAGAAGGATATGGAGTAGTGAGCAGACCGACAGACAACACCATGAAGACAATTATTCTGGATGTAACTGAACCACCGGGCGATGTGCCGATAGCTCAACGTTTCCGAGGAACCGATTTAGTCTGGCACAAATGGAGTGATGAGAACGATGTCGATGGCTTCAGGAGAGGATTCATTGTCATGCTCTCATCGCTAAACTCTCCTCCGGATGGTTCCAGAGTCGACAGACATTATAAATACAAACGACTCCAGCGGTTCGATCTGGAAGGAAAACCGGTCGGAGAACCACTGGATCTTAGTGAGATCTGCCAGAGTATCATCGGTGACGGACTCGAGGAGGCCTGCATTGATTTGAAGCCTTCCTTGTCATCGCACCTGAAAGCCGTAGCCGGTATGATCGAAGAGACTGATGGAGAGGTCGTCAACTGGGAGGGTTTGAACTGGTTTGTCGAGGGAGAAAGCTTGGTCGCCATCTACGATACATGGCCGCTGGATCCACCTTTTGCCATGATTTTCGATATCCCTCAAGAGTGGAAGTGAGCACTTAAACCTAATTTGAGCGGTTTTGTCGCAAAGAGATGTACGGATCTCTTACATGCCCAGTGGTCAGGTTCAGGTCGCTATGTTTCCGCCCGCGCCATAAGTTTTCTCAGCCTCTGAACCATAGTCTTCATAATAGACTGGGAGATCTGGACATGATCGGCCATTAGATCTATGAAATCCTCCTTCTCGATCTTGAGGAGACCGCCGTCCTCCAGGGTTGTGGCTGTGACGACGCGCGGTTCGTCGTCAAACAGGGCCCAACTCCCGAATACGTCCTTGTGGCCGGCTACCATCACCTCCTGACCGTCCCTCGTTAACCGGACCTTGCCCTCGATGACCATGTACATCGCGTCGGATATGTCTCCCTCCTCGAAGATAACAGAATCCTTCTTCAGAGTCACTTCATCGGTGATCAAGGCGATGTGAGCCAGATCTTCGGTCAGGGTGTGCTCGAATATGTCGATATCCTGCAGGAAGATTACTTTCTCGATGGTTGTCAACATTGCGATCTGACCTCGGTCGCCGATTGAATGCCCTTCAATGAGATCTTATTCCAACCTCCAACAGACAAATTAATCAGAAACACCAATTCTCTCAAGGTAATATTTCGATGTCTCACATACAACCGGATCCGGGTCATCGACGAGAGGGAGGACTGCTTTGAGATGATCACGCTGAGTCTTCTCCGCAATAAGGTGCAGCGCGCATGCCTTGAGCCAGTTGTCGTCACCGGCAAGGAGAAGGTCTACACGTTTATCCTGCCGCGGGATATCGAAACCATACAATTCCCTGGCCTTGCTGGCAAGATCGTCGTCCCTTTTGCTCTCGATGATCGGAATGATGACCCTTTTCAGCTCCGGTTTGAGGACATTATCCAAAAACTCGATCGCGTCCGCTCGCAGACGGTGTTTTCTACTCGTCACACCGTAGTAGGCGTTGTACATATCGTCGGGGATGTATCTCAAGCTCAGCAGCCTGAAGATCCTTTCCAGGTTGTCGACCAGGCGTTCCAGAAGGGCATTTAGAAGCAGCCGGTCGGCGGCATCCCGCTTTTCTATGCCTATTTTCGACTGGTTGTAGGCACCGGAAAGCAATTGAGAGCGTTTCTGACCGATAAGGATCGTCGAATAAAGGTAGTACTGTCTCACCTCGTAAAGAATCCGCTTTTCGATCAACGACTTATCGATCTTTATATGAGGAGAGTCGGATTTGAGCTTATTGAGTCCTTTCAAGACCTCGTAACGTACGGACAGGTCCTTGTGGTCGAGGTACTTGAGGAGGATATCAGCTGCGCTCTGTGATCCAACCACCGACAGGACCCGTGGGATGCGCCTTATGATATAAATGCTGGTCTCCGGGTCCTCCATCCGCTTGTCCAACGTATCAACAATCTCCTCACCGTATTCGGCAAGGGAATACCGTGCCTCTCCGCTTATCCCCGGAGTGTTGAGCAGTCCAATTAAAGTTGGGATGAATTCTCCACCCTTCGTCTGTCCGGCACTGATGACCGCCGCCCTTACTACATCCCGAGAGTCACTGTGAAGCAGCGCATCCAGTTGTGGGTAGAGCTCGGGATCACCGGCGAGACCAATGACCCTGGCCGCGTTAGCCATCACAAAATTCCTCTCCGTTTCGTCGCTCGTAAGCTCATCGTCCCCTAATGCATTGACCAGAAGTCCTTTCAGGTCGAGGGTCTCCCTGACACGCCTCTCTTCCTTCCATGCCCGGGCAGCGCACATCATCGCACCGCTTCGGATCCGATAATCGCGATGATGCTGGTAGCGATTGAGCGTCTCGACCATGTTATCGGAACGTTTGCACAGATACCTGATTGCCTCGATTCTCACGACTTCATCATCAGAACTGATCAGGTCATCCGCTTCCGACGACAGGTCAAGTTCTTTGTATCTGAGAGCCATATCCATGACACGGGCCTTGACCTCATCGGATGGGTTGGTGATTAGCTTTTTGAGATGAGGGATAAGCTTCTGATGCTGGACGTTCTCGATCAGCTGGAGGACGTACAGGATCTGTCGTTCGTTATCTCCCTCCAGCACTTTGACCAGGCTTCCCAGGACCGAGGCGTCTTCCAGGTTGAGTGATTGCATGTTAGGGTCGATGCTTCGTTTTTCTATCACCGTTCTGAAGGCATTGATGTATTCCCCTTTAACCCGCAATATCATGTAGATCCACAGAGCGATTAACGAGATAATGATAAAACTGATCTGGGGTACCGAGAAGCCCAGGACCACCGTGAAGAAAATCAGAAGTACACCCGCCAGCCCTGTGGCAAGGTTGTCGACAGAGATATCTATGAATGCCTTTATCTTCTTTTTGACTTCAACGGGTGTCGGAAGGGCTAACAGCTCCATGCCGGCCTTGTTGATCGAGTGTTTGAAACTCCCGTCACTCACCTTGATCAGGATTGCCGACCCAAGCCCCGGATGGATCAGGACCGCGACTGCTCCCAAAAGGATCCCCAGAGGCAGGAAGAAGAGAGAGGCGGCAACGCCGAGGTTTTTCATTACCCTTCCAGTCAGTACGAGTTGAATTCCCAGTGACATGAAGTTCAGCGTGGACATCCAGAAGCCGAAAAACGCGGTAAGGCCATCCGTGTCGGTTATCAGGCGCGAGGCGACGGCACTGAACTGATAATCGACTAAGTTTGCCACAACGACACTTATCCCGATGAGACCGGCAAGGTAAGTAAGATGCCGGGAGCTTAAGAGGAATTTTATAGGATTGTCTGAAGAAAATGTCTCGCTGGATAACCTCTCCCTGTGTGCCCTGTCACGGTAGCCCTCCCTGGCGCTCTTATTCCAGATGAGCCGGAAGAGGACAATGCAGATGACCAGAAAGCCGATACAGAATAAGATCAGGTTTTCGGTTCTCAGTCGCAGGGCGAGATAATTTGTAAGATAACCTCCGGCGATACCACCGGATATTGCGCCAGCTCCTATGAACCCGAACAGTCGCCTGGCTTCACGGGCATCGAAAACAAAGTTCGACAAGAGCCAGAACTGTGCGCTCGTGATGAGGCCAAAGATACCTACCCAGATATAGAAGGCATACAGGAGCCAGGCACCCCGATATCCGAGCCGGAAGAGGAGCCAGAATAGAAAGAGAGAGGCGATCGAGATCAGTAAGGTGCTGACGATAGTGTAGTTGAAGCGGACCGTTCTGGTAAACCTGGAATAGAGCCAGGCGAGCAGAGCGGCAAAGAGTGCGGTCAGAATAAAGACATAGGGGAGTTTAGCGACTCCGAACTCGACGAGAAAGAGAGAGTTGCGGACGGGTTTGACGATCATCAGGGAGGCTATGATCAGGAAGATATATCCGAACATCAGAAACGATTTTTGTCCTTCATTCTCCCTGATATCGAACAGTTTTCGGGCAAGATTTATCATTTCACGGGAATTAAGGAGACAACTCGTCGAATTTTCTTCCGGCGTAGCTGACTGCGAGGAACCAGAAAATCATGATCGCGAGAGTGAAGACCGACAGCCAGCGAACGCTCGAGAAGTCACGATAGATGGTCGTGATTGTGAGGCTGACCCCGACGGCAAGCGCCTTGGCGAACCGCTGGACGAACATGTCGATAAAGGCCTTGGCCTTGTACTTTTCATCGCGGCTGGTTGGTACGTACAACGCCTCTTTTGCCGACTGATTTATCGAGTAACTGAAACTGTTATCGGCAGTGTTCAAAAAGCTTCCGACCCATAGGACCGGTACGGCCATAAAACCGGACGATCCCATAACAATCACGGCTGGCAGAACGAGAAGAGCGGTCGTCAACCCGAATCGCCGCATAATGAAGCTCGTCAGGAAAAATTGAACGAACATCGCCACGAAATTAGTCACGGTGTAGATAGTCTAAAAGTGACGCCCGATATTTCCCCTTGCCACGCAGTGCTGCGCTGTCGACGTACACATGAAGGATCGTC
>CAYTWO010000027.1:0-26001 GCA_964442125.1 uncultured Gemmatimonadota bacterium | reverse complement strand
CCCACCTCGCAGTAGACACGATACAGAACGGGGTACCCAGTGTAAATGACGTATTAGTCTGGGAAACACAGGGCTTTACTGTTCCGTAAGGTAAAAACCCAACCGCCACCCCGGATGAGGCGGTTCGCAACACTGTTCGTGTATCCTTGATTGGAGATGTCCCCCTCCGAGACAACAGACTCGGAGGGGGACATACTTTTCAGACCTATCGTATCTAAGAACTCCCTGCAAATTCAGTCAAACTCTCGTTTTGAAACACCACCTTTTCTCACTATTGCATTATTCCGAAGAGCCAGTATATTTGAGCGAAAGATTTGAGGGGCGTCGTTCACGTTGCCAGGGACACCTGTCTGTCCCACGATGGAGGCCACTAAATCGAGCCCCATCAGCCTTATATGTCCCCTCATTTGAGGGGTTTTGTGTTATCTACATGGAAGTTCACGATCTGATGCTCAACAGTCTAAATAAAAGGAGCGGTAAATGAAAAAAGTAGCGCCATGCTACCCGAGTGCCTTCCTTCCTTATGGCACATGGGGTGGCAGCTGGTTCCCGGCATGGCATACGAGTGCCCTGGCTGAAGTAGACATCGCTCGATTTGCTGCCGAATCGATGCCCTATATTCTCGGCAAGAAGAACGTCTCGATCAGTCAGCTCGATTACCTGGTAACCGGATCGACGATTCCCTGGCTTTATAAGTTCTGGGGATCGACATACTTATCTCACAGCTTTGGATATCGTCTGCCAGGATTCCATCTGGAACAGGCATGCGCAACCGGGCTTCAAGTCGTGGTTAAGGCCGCTGCCCAGGTTCAGAACGGTTCCCATCACGCGGTAGGTGTCCTTGCCTTTGACAAGACCAGCAATTCCCCGGCCGGGGTCTTTCCCAATCAGGGGACTTATCGGCGGACAGAGGTGATCAGTGATATCTGGGATAATTTTGGTTACGATCCTTCATCGGGCCAATCCGGTTTCAGCCAGGCAACGGGAGAGACTTCCATGATCGCCTGTGCCGGAAGAAGTTCCCGGAAGTACAAACTAGATTTTAACGAAGTCGCGGAACTCTCTTACTGGCGATATCGACAATACTTCGAAGCTAAGAGTTCCGGAGTACTCGATAATATCATGTACCCCTTGACCATTCTCGATGTACGCGGTCAGAAACTTGGTATTGTCGATGACGACTACGGAGTTCGTAAATACAACTCGATCGATCAGTTCAAAGCGGAACGTCAGCTTGACACTTGCGTCGCGGCTGGTGGGCAGACTCACGCCTCCGACGGAATGTTTACCATGCTGGTGACCACCGAGGAAAAGGCAGGCGAATTAAGTGAGCACCCTGAAATCAGCATCCAGCTGATAGCATCGAACGAATACAGAACGAATACCGGTTACATGCCCGAATCACCGGGATTTGCAGTAAAGCAATTGCTCGAGAGAACGGGTCTGAAAATGGCGGATATGGTCGCGGTATACGACCACAATCCATTCGCGGTCAATGACCTTATTTTCGCCAAACTCCTGGAGTATGACTGGCATAACATGAACGACACCGGCTGCCCCATGATCTATGGCCATCCTCAAGGGCCGACGCTGGTAAGGGTCATAGCCGAAGCGCTGGAAAGAGCGGTTTCTCAGGGCGGCGGTTACGTCCTGATCTTCGGATGTGCCGCTGGAGATGTTGGGGTATCCGCGATCTTCAAAGTCACCGACAGCAAAAAGAGGTAAATAATCATGAAATCAATGAGGCAGACAACACTCCAGACAATGGGCTTAGGTCAGGTCCTGGACATCTTCCAAAATGGAAAATTACCGGTTGATGAAAACGACCTGGTCGACAAAGTATTCGGTTCTTCGAAAAATCGTGGTTCCCTGGTGATTTCCGGCGGGAACGGGATCGTCGGCTCCGGGAAAGCGATGCAGCTCGGTTCCAGGTTGCTCCCTTTCGGTGTACCGATCGTGACCCTGGATCTTCCAGACGCTCCTGACGGCATCGGTCAGCAATTCCCGGGTTTAAAGGCCTCTTTCGGAGCCAGGCGGGCCGGTGAAATCATGGCGAATATCGTACGTTTCAACTATGACGGGACGTCTTTACCGGATGGTATCAAGCAGTATCAACCGCGCTTCCTTCTCGAGGCGATCCCGGAGATCTTGAAGCTGAAGATATCCCACTATGATCTCATGCGTAAGGCTTATCCGGAGATCGAGATCCGTTCCGTTACCTCAGGCTTTCCGAGCGCCGAACTCGGTGTGGGGATCCTTCATCCATCATTCCCCCATCAGATCAACAAGGTCTGGGAAGTTATTGAAGACGAACCCTCAGACATCACCCACCTTCTCTGGGCGTTAGGCCTGATACCGATTCCCGTCGGTGATTACTGGTCCTTCATCCTGGACGTCCTCTTCTGCGGTATCACTCAGGCAGCGATCAGATACCACCGTGCCTCCAATATGCCTTTCTGGAAGATCGACAAATTCGTTCGCAGGATGGTCGGTCCCAATCCGGTTCGGGCACACGATGCCATTGGACCGGGAGCAAGCTTCCTGACATGGTCATGTCTGCACCACCTGGCGGAGAAATATGGTGAGGTGTTCCGGCCATCACCCGAACTGGTCCGGCGCAAGGAGAGCGGCGAAAGCTGGTACTCGAGCAATCGCCCGACGGTTGATTGGGATATAGCCGACGAGGAGGCTTTCGAGAGCTGGGTCCTGGGACCCATCTTTCAGATGACCAGCCTGATGCTGCACGAAGAGAGGGCTCATCTCTCTCACATGAACGCCATTGGAGAACTATGCGCCCAGTTTACCAGGGGGATTCTGGCCTTTATGAGGGATTACGGTGCCGACAACGTGATCGACCGAGTCAATGCGTACCACAAACTCCACGCCGAAGCGGCCGGCGGATGCTGGTATCCAGATGTCTTCGATCAGCTGGGCGAGCCGGAATGGCAGCAACTCTATGTAAACGCCGAACATGATGGTCAGGTCGGCGTGATCACTATAGGCAGAGAATCGCTGAACTGGGACGTCATCGATGAGCTCGATCGAGCGGTCGACTGGCTGAAAGCAGAAGGTATCAAAAGAGTCATCGTAACCGGTGATTTTCACCTCTCCACCCAGATGGTAGGAGCGGATACCACCGAGTTCTACCCGGCATTAGAGAATGAGGAAGAGGGCTTCAAGATCGCCAGTAAGTGGTCTGCTGTTGCCCGCCGTCTCAACGACGATTTCGACATCTCGGTCGGCTTCATCAACGGCAAACGCTGCCTGGGCGGTATGCTGGAACTGATGATGCATTGCCACTACCTGATTTCGATCGATGGCTCGCAGCTCGGTATGCCGGAGGTCACATTGCCAGTGGTCCCCGGGATGGAGGGCTGCCACTGGCCCTTCCGGAAGGCAGACACCTCGAACCACAAGAAGCTGCTCGAGCTGCTTCTGACGGGAAAATCTACATCAGCCCGGGATACGGTTGGATGGATGGTCGATTATGCAGGACCGATGGAAGACGCACTGAAGAAGGTGTGGCTGGTTGTTACCAGTGGCAAACACGGCATCCAGGAAAGACCCTTGCAGGTTGAGACCATGAAGGTTCCGAGTGAGGCCCCCGGATTGCCACCCTCCGACAATCCAATGATGGAAAAAGCCCGCAAGTCGATCATGGACTGCGTCCAGGCTGCTTGCGGTGTGTCTATATCACAGGCGCTGGAGATACAGGCGAAGCATTCGGCCGGGTTCATGTTGACCAGGGAATGCCGCAGAGGCACCATAGGAGCAAGCGCCAAGAAGGTTCTGGACGTTTAAGACGTCTTGCAGATAAGGGTAAAAAAGCCCCGAAAAACCCGAAATAGTACTTGACAAATTTGCAAAGTTATGGTACAATGCGATTGCTTGAAACCATTAATTTTTTTACTTAAAAGGGGGGTTTTATGCGTTCTTTTTCCATCAGTTTCGCGCTTGTGGCAGTACTCATCGCTGCAAGCATCGCTGGAGCCGGTCAAGTCGACAGGAATCCAGCAATAAATTCCGACGTGGTAGTGCCTGACAATTGGGCAGGTTTACTAGCACCATGGGACCTGTTGTTCACCTTTAATACGGCGACAATAACAGGTGCCCCGGGTAATACCGGTTCCGAATGGGACGGCACGTATTATTACAGTGCCCGATGGGCCAGTAACCTGATCCACCAGTACGACTCGAATGCCAACCTGCTGAAGGAGTTCTCGATCCCTGGCGTCCAAGGTCTACGTGACCTTGCCTGGGACGGTACCTATATGTACGGTGGTGCCGCGGGTGGTACGATTTGGCAGATGGATTTCATCAACGAAACCCTGATCGGTACTATCGTAGGTGGTTTCCAGTCCCGTGCCATCGCCTACAACTCCGACAATGACAACTTCTACTGTTCTAACTGGGGAGATCCCGTCTGGATCGTCGAGCGTGACGGTTCTATCTCTGGTCAATTCAACCTGGTTACCACAACGAGCACCTACGGGTTCGCTTATGACAACGCATGTGGTGACAATCCCACCCTCTGGGTACATGACCAGACAGCCGGTGGAGATGTCATCCACGAGTATGATCTGACCGTTGGTGCTTTCACCGGATTCACCTACGATGTTGCGGCTGATTTCCCTGGTTCAATCGCCGGCGCTCTCTTTATTGCAGACGACAATACACCCGGTAAGTGGGTGATTGGAGGTCTTGCTCAGGGAGATCCTGACCCCTTCTTCGTTTACGAGCTGTGCGATGCTGTAGCCTCAGTCGCGGTTGACATCGAACCGGCGAACGGTACGATCTTCAATGCAGGTGATACTGTACAGTATGATGTCACGCTGTTTAACCTGACGCCTAATCCTCTCCAGGTGACTGCCAGGACTTACGCCAGTGGACCTACCGACTTTGAGATCACACTTCAGGGTCCGGTTAGTCCCACTATCCCTGGAGGAGGTCAAATAGGACCGATTACCCTCCAGTACCAGATTCCCGTATGGGCTCCACCGATCGGTGCGGATATCTGCCTCGAAGCCAGTGGTGCCACTGATTGCTACGGAATATCTATCAATCCTTAAGGGAGATTGTATTCAGGTAAGCTGGTAAAACACGTCAAAAAGAAAGGGGACTCAAAGTCCCCTTTCTTTTTGCCCGTCAGACCACGGCTTTATTGGCATGATGTATGGTGGATGTGAGGTGTCAGGAAAGGGATTAGCGCTTATTTCTTCTTATCCAGGCGCCTAGTCCTGAAGAAGTGTTCCAGCAGAGCCGATGACTCATCAACCATCAAGCCATAGTCTATGGATAAGCCCCTGCAGAAACCATCGATCTCGAGGACGTTGATCACGGACCCGAAAGCTCCTTTCCTCGAGTCGCCCGCCGCATAGACCAACCTCTCCAGCCGGCTTGTATCGATCGCACCTGCACACATCAGGCACGGTTCCAGTGTAGTGTATATAGTAGCGTCATCGAGGCGCCATGTACCTGCTGTTTGTGAAGCCGCGCCGATCGCTATGATCTCCGCGTGTGCCGTGGCGTCGCCAAGGCTCTCGACCATGTTGTGGCCCCTGCCAAGGACCTGATCTTCCCGGATGACCACAGCTCCAACGGGTACTTCCCCGATCTCGAGGGCTTTTCTCGCCTCCAGTATAGCCTCGTTCATCCACCTGTTGTCGCCGGAGAAATTCAACGCAAGTCCTCAAACCTAAGTTGAGCGATTCTCTCAAATTAGGTCAAAAAAAGTACGCCCGGGAGGACTCGAACCCCCAGCCTTCTGGTCCGTAGCCAGACGCTCTATCCAGTTGAGCTACGGGCGCATCACCGGTAATTATAACGGCGAGCCCTTTCCATGTCAACATATTGGGTCTCTGTAGAATCCTTGACTCAACGGGTTAAAGTCAATATCATTCATCGCAGTCTTCACTTGTTCCGGTCGACTAAGACCTAAGTTGAGCGATTTTCTCAGTCGACAGAATCGCTCAAATTAGGTAAAAGTAAGGACAGACTTTGACCCGGAGGTCGCTTATGTTGAAAAATATGCTTCTCCTCCTCTTCTGCATCTCACTGGGTGTCATCGGTCAGCTCTCTCTGAAACACGGTATGACCATGATCGGCGAGATCGAGCTCGATGCCTCACGTATCCCTTCTATGCTCATGAGATCTTTTGGAAACCCCTATGTCCTCCTGGGATACATCATGTATGGTATCAGTTCCCTGTCGTGGATCATCGTCATCTCGAGAGTGGAACTCAGCTTTGCCTACCCGATGATCGCCATCGGTTACGTCCTGGTCGTCATACTGTCCCGATTTATATTTGCCGAGCATGTCACTCCCCTTCGATTGCTAGGGACGCTGGTGATATGTCTGGGGGTCTTCATCATGTCGCGGACATACTGATGAGGACCTTACAGGTTTGGAGATAGGTCCTCTATAGGAGGCACTTCTTCCTGAAGTCTGGGGCGGGGAACAAAATATTGCCAGATGAGGATCCATTACATATATTGAAATCATTATTCGGCCTAACTTTGATAGCCACCCTCAAGAGTTCGGAAAGATCAAAGGAGGAGCAGCCTAAAAATGGGAAATGACAAGGCCAAGATCCTGAGCGGTAACCTGATCAGCTATTCCGTAAACCTCCAACCCGGCGAAGTTCTTTACCTCGAACTCGTAGGGAAAGACACCCTTGACCTGGGCAGGGAGATCGTCACCGAGGCGACCAGGGTTGGTGGTATCCCCTTCTGGTATTACAACGACGAATATATCCAGCGAAGATGGTTGTTCAACTTTAATGAAGAACAGATAGAAAAATTCGGCCAGTTTCACCTGAAGATCATGAAAGAAGCAAACGCCTATATCTCGATCCGTGGAATAGAGAACCGCTTCCAGCATTCCGATGTCCCGAGAGAACAGATGAAACTGTACAATCAGTATTTTTACAAGCCAGTTCACTTCGAAGAACGTGTTAAAAATACCAGGTGGTGTGTCCTGCGATACCCCAACAACGCCATGGCTCAAATGGCCGAGATGTCCCAGGAGGAGTTCGAGGAGTTCTATTACAGTGTCTGCAACCTCGATTACGCGCGGATGTCCAAGGCGATGGATCCCCTCGTCGCCCTGATGGACAAGACGGATAAGGTACATATCGTATCTCCGGGGACAGACCTGACATTCTCGATAAAGGATATCCCGATAGTCAAGTGCGATGGTAAATGCAATATACCTGACGGAGAGGTCTATACCTCCCCTGTCAGGGAATCGATTAACGGGCACATTACCTTCAATACACCCTGCATCTATGAGGGAAACCTGTTCCAGGATATCCGGTTAGATTTTCAGGATGGGAAGATTGTCAACTCCACGGCATCGACGGGTGAGGAGAGATTGAACCAAATCCTGGACACGGACGAAGGCGCCCGATACGTCGGAGAGTTCTCGATCGGGATCAATCCGAATATAAGGACACCGATGTGCGACACACTCTTTGATGAAAAGATCTTCGGCAGTATCCACCTCACACCAGGTAACTGTTACGACGAGGCACCGAACGGTAATGAGTCAGCCATACATTGGGACCTGGTCCTGATCCAGACAAAGGAGTACGGAGGTGGCGAGATCCTGTTTGACGATTGTCCGATTAGAAAGGACGGCCTCTTCATCCACCCGGAATTAAAGGAGACGTTGAACGCGGAAAATTTGCTGAAGACCGGTTGAGGGCGCTGAAAAAAGAAAATGGCGGGGCCGACCGGACTTGAACCGGCGACCTCCGGCTTGACAGGCCGGCGTTCTGACCAAACTGAACTACGACCCCACCAATCTCTTATCTATTCTATCCTTCTTCGAGCCTGAGCTTTTTAATGATCAACTCGGCACGATTGATCAGACCCTTGTTTCTTTCTATACTCTGCTGTGCATACTTGCCGTACTTGGCGTCTTTGATGACATGGGTATAATTGGCCGTGGAAGCCTCGTAATTTTCAATGGCCTTGAGAAAGCTTTCACTCGTATTATCTCTCTCGAGTGCCTCTCCTATAGCCTGGTAAGCGTCTCCTAAAAAGACATAAATCCTGTTGTTCGATGTATATTTTAACGCCCTGTGCCCGACATCGATGACTTTGTAATGCTTCCCAGCCTTCCCGTATACATCTACAAGTGTCAGGTATATATCCGCGTGCTCATTCTCCGGGGAATTTTTCAATCCCCTTTCCAGCGCATCGATCGCCTTATCATACTGTTTGAGCTTTCCGTACCAGATCCCCAAGTTCTTGTAACCGTTAGGGTAGGCAGGGTCAATGGCAACGATCCGCTCGTAAATAGCGACCGCATTCTCGAAATCATTCAGCTGATTGTAACAGGCGGACATGTACTGCAGGATTTCGATATTTTCGGGTTGAGCTTTATCAACCTCTTCAAAATTTTCTACAGCGAGGTCGTATTTCTCCTGCTGGTAGTAAATCTTTCCCATATACTCGCAAAAACGGGGTTCATCCGCATTAACAATATGACCCTGCTTATAGACCTCTAAAGCCTCGTCAAGACGCTCTCCATTCTGATAGGCAATCCCGGCATAGAGGTAATAGTTGAAATTATCCGGTTCTTTCTTTATCAACCTTGTAAAGAGGTTAATCGCCTGATCATACGCCTCCTGATTGAGATAAAGCGTGCCCAGGCGAAAAGCCGCCTCATTATGGGTAGAATCCATCCTGATGGTTGTCTCATAGTGAATGATCGCGTTTTCCGTGTCCTGATTCTGCAAATAAGAGTTACCCAGATAATAATGTGCCTCGACGATAGTACTGTCGAGCTCCAGTGCCTTGCTGAAATTCTCGATGGCCCTGCTGAAGTTATGACCTCTCAGATAATCCTTCCCCCAGCTAAGGTGGTTATCGACATCGGCACGCCTGAAAATCAGGTTCGCGAGGCTTTCTGACAGAACGATAATATCGGTACCCACGCTTATCTCCGTTGAGCCGATATCCTTCTCAGCATTTGAGAGCACCTCAACGAGCATCGCACTTGTTTTGATCGTTCCCTCCTGAGTCAGTTGAAGATTTCCCATAAGTACGATCCTGGCACCGAGATCCTTCGCGATCGGAATGGTCAGCGAATCCGGAACCGGTTTGCGGACATTTAATCCACGTACCCGCTTTATTTCCTTCAATTCATCACTCGTGACGAGCTCATACCTTCCAGATTCTTCGAGGATTCGCCTCAGCTCCATTTCGAACCTCTCATAATCCTTCTTCTCGATGTCAACGACCTTAAAAGGCAAGACAAACAATCGGAACTGACCCGTTGCATTCTGAGCGACCAGCGAGAACGGTCGCAGGAGAAGAAAAACGAATGTAAGCAGAAAAATATTGCCTGTGTTTGTCTTGAATCTGTTCATTACCCTGCCCTCTAAACTCTTGGATCTCTAATGTTAGAGATGCTGAATATAGCGAGTGAATAATTACATGTCAAGTCGCTCTCCTATGCTTATAATACAGAATTCACAGGTGTTCGGTTCCTGACTGTCCACTATTAATGCCTAATTTCAATAACTCATTCGGTAACGCAGTTCGATGCTGTACTGTCTCCCCTGCGAATCCGTCTGACCTATCAGTGAGCTTTTCTTGCCCAGAAACACCTCGACAGCGATATTGTTGATGGACGGATCGAGGATATCCTGGGAGTAGCTGACGAAGAAGTCCTTCATCAGATATTCCCCCACGGTCACCTGTGCCCTACTCTCCTCGCTATTCCCGGAGAGCAGGTTCGTTCTCAGCTCCAGGACATCGAGGCGGGATATCGGCTGGATCAGGGAACTGGTCTGCTGATTCAAGATACCCTCGATCTGGCCGATAAACCGCTGCTGACTCAGGGCGGCCTGCTGGTTGAACTCCTCGTTCGTCATGTTGGCAAGGAGGAGGGTCATCGCCCTCTGTCGATCGATTGGAATGACATCACCGTTGCTGTCATAGACGATAATGTCGAACTCGACATCGCGATATGTCCCGTAGACCTTCAACTGGAAGTCATTGTTCACCCTGACGTTGCTCCCGTTTTCTGTTACTGTTCCCCTGATCTGATGTGTTGTCAAGACATTGAGCGAGGGATTGATGGGGTCCGAACCTAAAAAGAGGATCTCGCCTTCATCGATGTCGAAAATTGTCCCGAAATAGGTGTACGTGCCCCTGATAATCTCGAGGTCACCTATGGGTCGGACTTCCCCGTCTCGAGTAACCAATTCCATGTCCAGAAAGATCTCGATGTTGACCTGCTTGTTTCTAATCCAGAGATCGTTTTCAGCCTGGACGTCTAACTGGAGCAGAAAGGGAATCGTACTATCGTCGCCTCGTGTTGTCCCGTTCCCGCCGATCGGGACGTCCATGACCCCATGGTGTATGGTTACGTCTCCTTTTACCTCCGGGCCTCTTACAGAACCAACTACCTCGAGGTTCGAATCGAACAAAAGGCTCGAGATATACCTGGCCTGATTCACCATATAATCCTGAGCGTTCAGATCGAAATCGATCGAGTCCGGGAGAAAGCCGTTCATTTTCAGATTTCCAGAACCCCCGAGCGATCCTCCGCCCATCAGCGATGCGGTCAATTCCTGTATCGTGAAGATATCATCCTGGAATGAATAGCCTGCCTCAAAATTAGTGAAATATGTGTTTGTGCGGACGATGGTCCCATCGCCGTCATGTATCCCTCCCCCGCCTTTCCATACAGGTTCCCTGAGAGTTCCCCCTATCGTGATATCTCCTTCGATATGACCTCCCAGAAAATCGACCTCATCGGTCAATAACTTCAAGGACCTCAGATCGATTCTCCCCAGGTCGACCTGCATACCGATAGAGTCATCATATTCCCCCTCGATCTGAAATGGTGAAAGGCTGAGTCGAAGGGGTATACTCCCCACCACAGAGCAATTCTGTCCCGCTCCTTTAACGATCAACTTTTTGATACGAAACCGTGAATCGGCGTAACTCGCCATGGCTAAAAGGGTATCTGCCTGCACGCCTTCAAGTCCGGGTCTGTAAACTCGGGCTTCGAGCTCGACCTCCGGATAGTCGAATGATTCACTGACCTCAAACCGAAGATCGAGGTCTCCGCTGATTTCATATCTGTCCGGAATGAAGGCTTCGAGCGAATCGAGTCTGACAGATCGAGCCTCGACCTCGAACCCTATCATCTCAGGCCATGCGAAACTCCCTCTGAGAAAGACTTCTCCGCCCGCAACATCGAGATGGAGTTCTTCTACATCCATCTCTTTTTTCTTCCAGTCGAACTCCGATAAGAAATTCTTCACGTATACCCCTGTCCCCTTGTGGACCAGCCTCAGGCCTCCCGTCGAAACCTCGACGCGATCCCTGTAGTACCGGAAGACTCCACTCCCATCCACCGAAGTCGAATCGCTTATCATGATGTTCAGTGAGTCAAAGCGAATACCTTCTCGATCAAAGAGGGCGATGACCCGAGCTTCTTTCGCGGTCAGCCACCCCTTCCCCAGCATAAAGGCTTTGAGATCAATTTCTCCATTAACCATACCACCGGCCTGATCGATCCCAATGTCGCCCTCGAGACCGGCAAACGTCCAACCAGCCACATCTCCATCCTTTACAACGATCTGACCGTGAACTCCAGGGCTAGAATAACCGTCAGCAATCGAAACAGAGCAATAGAGATTCCCCTCGATATCATAGGAAATGTCGAGGAGTCGCCTCAACGTCGAAATCGTAACAGCCTCTGTGTTGACCCTTACATCCGGGGCTTCAATTCCCAGATCACCTGTCAATTCGATCAACCCCTCACCCTGCTCGATTCGCGATGATACTACATGGAACCCATCGCCCGTGGCAAGCACCTGTGCCTGGAGCAGATCAAGAGGTGTCTCCCTGAAGATACTTTCCTCGAGATCGAGCAGGATTGTCGAGTTGTGGCTATCCTTACTGAAACCGGCACCGTATACCACTACCTGACCGTTCAGGTCGGTTCGATATTTCTCAGGGATATTGAGTGGGAGTTCGGTGATATCGATCCCTGAGACGAGGAGGTCGACACGGAATGCCCTGGGTGACTCCTTAAGGAAGAACGAGACATCACCCTCAATCACACCCCCAAGAAAATCTGCTGACAGTTCCGTGACATCGATCTTCCCCTCATTCATGTGGAACAGGCAGCTCAAGTCCTCATAAGGATACTCGAAGGTCTCGCCGTTCGCACGATAGACGCGGCTTGTGATCTCGGGCGAATTAATGTAGCCGTGCAGGGATAGCTCGAGATCGACATTTCCCTTGACTTTGTCATGCAGCCCATAGCGTGGTGGTAGATGGTCGAGGTCAAACCGGCTCCTTGCGATATTAATATCCACCCTGTCCCGACCCTCGAAATCGATTTCTCCTTCAAGTTTTATATCTGTAGAGTCCCTGATGACCTCAAAATTCTCGAACGAGAGGACTTTGCCCTCGTATGTAAGCTTTCCCGATGCGTTCATATCCGTTAATGTCATATATGTAGTGTTGAAGTTCGTATTCCAGAGAAAGATTTCCTGCTTTTTCCTGGTGAGATCAATGGCGCCCTTGTGATCGAGGACGGTGACTATCTCCTCCCCCAGTATCCCTTTCAATTTTGTGACACATCCTTCTAGTGTGACCTCGCTGATCCTCAACCTGAACGGTTTGCCCTCGCTCTTTTCTTCCTCCTCCACCTTGCTATCATCCTTTTCCTTCCTGCCGAAGTTCTGGACGTTCCACTTGCCATCTTCCCGGCGGTAGATGGACACCATCGGTCTAAGGATGTATACACTGGAGATATTGATTCCTTCCTTGACAACTGTGAGGGGGTTCAATTTCACCTCTACCCGTGGAGAATAGAAAAAAGTCTCATCCTCTCTGAGCGGGTCAGAGATCATCAGGTTTTTGACGATGATCTTTCCATCTCGCGTCAATCCGAGCGAACTGACAGACGCTTCTGTTCCCAGGGCCTCCGTCAATTTCTCATTGCTCCATGTGATGAACTTTTCATTGGCCCACGGAATGATAAAGAACACGATGTAACCACCCAGAAGAACCAGAGTGACAATTACGATCAACAAGATTAAGCGGTCCTTATTCATATTTCTGCTGTCCGGTTCAAAAGGCCTGACCGACACTGAAGTGAACCCTTCCGACACCCGACAGGAAGGAGAGGTTTCTGTCTATACGCAGGGCTCCTTCCAACCTGATCGGTCCGATGGGAGACCGGTACCTGATACCCCCTCCGAAGCTCGTCAGAAAAAAGGGAGATCGCGGATTAAAATCATCATCGTACACGTTTCCACTGTCAAAAAAGAGGACACCACCTAGTTTGCGCCAGATACTGAACCGTACCTCGAGATTTAACAGGATAATGTTATTCCCGGAGTGTGTATTAGGATCACCTTCATCTCCAAGAGGTCCGATACTCTGCTCCTTATATCCCCTGAGTGTGTTCGCTCCACCGATGACAAACTGCTCACCGGGGAGCACAAGATCGTGGGAATGAAGCCCCACTACCGTGCCAAACTTTAGTCGGGCGGCGATGACCGGTCGAAGGTATCGTTTAGAAACGAGGAAATAGCGGGCGTAGTCCGCAAAAAACCGAATGAAATTAACTTCTCCGAGCAGAGGTCCCCCCGACAGCGTCGATTCCAGCGTCAGGAAGTCCTTCTCCTCGGGGTAGAACAGGTCTTTTCTCTTGTCCAGGACAAAGGTGGTGGTCAAGCTGTTGGCATTCTGTCGACCCTCATTTGCCCTTACGTCTATACTGGCCTCTTCCTGATCAACGTCGAAGATCTTCGTGCTGTTAAAGTCCATGAGGAAACTCAACCTTTTTTGAAAGCCGAAGGTCCTCGAAAAGTGTCCCTTGAACGATGTGACCTCCTGGTTATACGTCAGATAATCACTGATCTTATACGACAGGGACCACTGTGCCCAGATAAGTGTGTTCATAAAAAACGGTTGTGTGAAGGCGGTGGCGTAGGCATTCGAAAATTCAATTCTCGATAGCTCGAAGGGCTGGTATGTAATCTCGCTCTTCGTTCGGACCGCTTCAGCTCTGGAGAAGATGTGATACTGGTTCCACTCTATGATCGCCTTTATACCATCTACCGAGCCATACCCTCCACCAAACCCGAACGTTTTGAAATCGCTTTCCCTGACCGTGACCAGGACATCCACCGTATCGGGATTCTCCGTGTCCTGGAGGGTCAATGCCACATTCTTGAACAGGTTGATCTGATAGATACTTTGTTGGCTCTCCTGAAGGCGCTTAAGTGTGACGAGGTTCCCTCTCCTCAGACGCGATCCCTTCCGTACCAGACCTTCACTGACCTTTTCGGTCCCGGAAACGTTGACCTCTCCGACAAAAACCCTTGGTCCTTCATCGAACATTATGAGGACATCGACCGAATCACCGCTGGCTGACAGCTGCGTCTGGCTGCTGGTATTCAGACGAATATGTCCTCTTTCGGAATAATATTCGGCCATACCCTGGAGAAGGCGGTCCACTTTTACGGAATGATAGGGATCCCCCTTCTCGAGATCGAGCCTCTTCAGGAGTTCCCCATCCGAAATCAGGGTGTTACCCTCAAAAGCAGCCCGACGGAACACTATCCGTTCACCCTCGATCAGGGTAACCTTTATCGTGATCAGACCTTTGAGTACATCGGCGTCCTTTTCGATATCCTCTACACGGTAGCCGATGAATCCGTTCTTCCGGTAAAAATCTTCGATGATCTCGAGATCCTCGTCAAATTGCCATTGTTGGAACACATCCCCTTCCCCGTGCTTCATAAGATCCCTGAGCACATCGTCGGGGTAAAAGCTGTTTCCCTCGAAGAGAATCTCCTTGATCTTCCACTCCATGAACGGGTCCTTCTCATCCGTCATACCTTCGATTCCGGTGGGACAGGCAAGAAAGAGGACAAAAACAACGATGAACCGCGTCCGTGAAGTCCGTTTCACGATATCGTTGAACCCCATAAGTACCGTTTTGCTGACAAGAGATTAGAGATTACCGATGAGTCGCTGGGACTGGCTGGTGGGCGAAACAGGATTCGAACCTGTGACCTCCTGCTTGTAAGGCAGGCGCTCTGAACCAGCTGAGCTATTCGCCCACCTGGAGGGTCTTTATCTGATAATGATTGCAATGGGAATCAAGACACAGTAGCCGATGATCAACAGGATGGGGGCCAGGGTTATCGATCCCTGAGCTAACAACAGATACCCGATAGTAATCACTGCGATCCCGGCAGTCAGGAGACCATAGTTTTTGCCGGTAAATTGAAGGCTTCTTCGCCCCGAAGAGCCGTGATCCCGGGGTCTTCTCCCTTCCCTTTTGTTATCCTTAACTTTTTTCCTTCCTTTTTCTGCGACTCGTGACATATTTCACTCTTTACACTATCTCGTTATTCCACAAGAATATATCTCGGCTCATCCGTGGAGTCAAGTAACTATTCCCCTATTTCATCTGTCGTCATTCCGGCTTGTCCGGAATCTGTGGTGAGTGATTCCCGACGCGCTCCATTTCATGTCGCTTGCGGGAATGACAGGGAGAGAGGGGCATTACACACCTCAATGTCATTCCGGCTTGTCCGGAATCCCAATCTCTTTCTCGATCCTGCTGATTACATCAAGAAGAGGGATTCCCTCTTCTCGTGCTATACGTAGACAATCATCGTGCTCGGGTTTTGTCCTCCTTTCTCCCGATGGTAGCGTAACTTCCTTGACGCGAATCTTTCCCAGAGAAGTATCGATAACTTTCAACCTTCTCAATAGCTTTACCCTCGAGACTTCCCAGTACCTGATGCCAATGGTCGTCGATTCCCTGAAGATCACATCGGCAACCTGATCGAATGATGTAGCGTTTACCAGCACTCGCAACAGCATACCAGGCCGGTTCTTTTTCATCTGAACCGGCAGACGGTAGACATCCAGTGCTCCCGCCTTTGCTACTTCCTCCTGAAGGTGTGGGACTAACTGGGGATCCATGTCATCGATGTTGGTCTCTATGATCAGGACTTGATCCCCTTCGAGCTCGGTATCTACCTCCCCTATAATTACCCTCAGAAGGTTGGGAAAGGTCGGTGACTCTCGATGTCCCGCACCGTAACCTACCCGTTCGACCAAAAGGGGAGATGGCAGAATCGTACCACCCGATAGCGCAGCTACCAGAGACGCGCCCGTTGGAGTCGTCAATTCACCCTCCCTGTCTGTCCGTACAACTGGGTAATCCTTCAGGAGTTCCACCGTCGCTGGGGCCGGCAGAGGCATCAAACCATGACTGGTATCGACAAATCCTGTACCAAGTGGGATAGGCGTTGAATAGACCTCATCCACACCGAGTATTTTGAGTGCTGTCAAAACACCGACAACATCAACGATCGCGTCTGTGGCTCCAACCTCGTGGAAATGGACGTCCTTTACCTTTTCCCCGTGAACTTTCGCTTCCGCTCTGGCCAGACGGCGAAAAATTGAAATCGCCTTTGCGCAGATATCCTCTTCGAGATCGCTCCTCTCGAAAATTTTCAGTATATCAGTAAAAGAACGTCTCTTCTCTACTCCCAGGACTTTTACACTGAGACGGGTAGCACTGATCCCGTGACACTTAACTTTTCTCCTGCTCAGCGTATAGTTGGATAGACCCAATCCCAGCATCTCTTTCTTCAATCCGGTTGTTGAGATCTCGCAATCGAGCAGAGCGGCCAGTATCATGTCTCCGCTTAAACCTGAAAACGTATCGAGATAACAAATTCGCAACGTATTAACCTTCTCTCTGTCGAGGACAATTCTAAAACCTAGGTTGAGCGATTCTCTCACTCAACCTTTTCGATCATAACAACCGACAGTGCCGAAATAGCTTCTCCTGCACCGATTGGTCCAATTCCCTTCGATGTCGTTGCCTTGATCGAAACATCTTCAGAGCCCACATCAAGAATTGATGTTATCTTGTCGACCATCTCAGGAATCCAGTCTGAAAGCGGCGGATTCTCAGCGATCACTGTCGAATCGATGTTTATAACCTTGCAGCCTTTACTTTTCAGAAGCATCATCGTCTTCGTCAGAAGATTGAGGCTGCTTATACTCAGCCACCGATTATCCGAGGCGGGAAAATGCCGACCGATATCGCCGAGGGACGCGGCACCCAGCAGTGCATCGATAATAGAGTGTGTCAACACGTCGGCATCTGAATGACCATCCAGACCTCTATCAAATGGAATGTTGACACCACCGATGATTAATTCCCGACCAATCTCGAGCTTGTGGATGTCGCTACCTATGCCCACCCGGATCAATAGTGATACTCCTCCCGTTAGCTGTTGACCTCAATTCCACGCGAGCGTATGATCAACTCAGCCCTCTGGAGGTCATCGGGTGTGGTAATTTTGATGTTCTCGGGATGGCCCTCAACAACCTCAACGGGATAGCCCACCCGTTCGCAGAGAGCCGCGTCGTCGGTGGAGTAAAAACCATCTTCCATGGCAATCTTGTACGCCCGAAACAGCATCTCCACGGGAAAGGCCTGCGGAGTCTGGACAGACCAGATCGTCTTTCTCTGGAGTGTCTCCACAACCTTCCCGTTGACTACCCGCTTGATCGTTTCCTTGACCGGTAGCGCGGGGATTACACCAACGCCATCCCTGGAAGCCTTTCCAATGACCGAGTGGATCATATCTAAAGTGACAAAGGGTCTCGCCCCATCCTGGATAAGGACGATCCCTTCTCGATTTTCCAGAATTTTCAAACCTTCATAGACAGAATCCTGCCGCTCTTTACCTCCCGTAACGATCACAACATTGTCACCCTGACCTTCGAGCAATTCCTGGCACCGATCTCTATCATCGTGATGAACCACAATGGCGATCTCGTTCACATCGGGCAGGTTGAGAAAAGGCTCGATGGCCCATAATATCAGTGGCTTCCCCCAGAGTTCCAGGAGGAGCTTTCTCCGGCCCATTCTCGACCCTTCGCCTGCCGCGACGATTACTATCGAACACTTCAATTCGGATCTAATCCTTCAGCTGGGCAAAAATGAGAGTGCCGGCTTTTGTCTGGTGAATACCCGTTACTGTTATCCTGACCGTCTTTCCGATCTCCTTTCGGGAGCCCTCGACGACCACCATATTACCGTTCTCGAGATAGCCAACGGCCTGATCCGCTTCTTTACCCGGTTTCACCAATTTGATAACGAGCTCATCTCCCTGTAGTACTTCAGGGGCAAGCTGTTCTGACATAGTATTGAAGTTGATCACAGGCACATCGTTTTTATTAGCCAACTTCTCCAGGTCCGTATCCCTCGTAACGATCGTTCCGCCACACTCCCTGGCGTAATCGATAATCGCTTTGCTTTCCTGACCGTTCTTCGTGGCGATCTCTCTCATAAACAGGCGGACGGTCTGTTCACCCTCCATTGATCTCAGATTCTCGAGACCCCTCTTGCCCCTGAATTTCATCACCTGATCACTGGAAGCCGACATGCTCTCCAATGAATCGACAACGAAGCGCGGAACAATGATCTCGCCCGGAAGGATCGGAGTTTTACACAACGTCACGATCCTTCCATCAATAAGTGAATCGAGATCCAATACATACATCAGTCTTCTGCCTCCTTTTTCCATATCGGTGCGGAAGAGTCTCAGCTCCCCCATGCTTCCCTTCCCTACAAGGATTCCCATGTATCCCAGGATTAAAGAGAGGATGATGATCCCAAACGGTGAAAAGGATGATGTGGGGGTTAAATAGAGGAGAAGCGGATCAACGATCTGTGATGAGATAAGTCTTGCCAGTAATAGACCCAGGATCATTCCCACAACTCCTGAAAGGAACTGCCCGGTCCTCCGGTGGTGGAACCGGATGTCCATAAAGAAGAGAAAAGCGACCAGGAGGAATGCCCCTACTCCGGTCCAGATAATAGTCAACGTGTCGGTGACATCGCTCAATGTATATGTGATGAAAATCACAAAAATGATGAAGATTAATCTGATAAAATTCAAAATACGCCTCCATTTCAAGATATAACCATGAATGAAATCGAGTGTGCGAGCAATCCCTTTGCCTGACCGGCTGGTATCCGCCTATGTATTCCACTCCTCCCGGTACCGGTCAAACCCGCGTAGAGCTGGGGGGCGAGTTGGGGGAGAACTGTCACTTCCAACCCGGATGTCGAAAACTTCGAGAAGCTCGTGTTTAAGACAATCATTATATCGCTCACTTGGACAGGATCGTTTCCGCATCCCGAAAATATAAAGATCTGCTATTCCATCTATTTACCTCTATATCACCCCCTCACATGGAGAATTGATGCGTTCTTAAAGCCTATTGTTAGCAGATGGCCACAACCTTGTCTTATGCCAATAGTTATAGTCATTTGTTTGCCTGGGAGCTGTCTTCTCTAGTCGAGTAGTTCACGAAACGCGTGCACTTTTTCAGGAAAGTCAGCTTAACTTTCCCAACCGGACCATTTCTCTGTTTCCCGATAATAACCTCTGCTTCACCAGCCTTTCCAGAAGAGCCCTTATAGACTTCTTCCCGGTAAATAAATATAACCACATCGGCGTCCTGTTCGATAGCACCCGACTCCCTCAAGTCAGCGAGTGCAGGTCGCTTGTCCGGTCTCTTTTCCGGTTCTCTCGACAGCTGTGACATGGCTATGACCGGAAGATTCAATTCCTTGGCCAGTGCTTTGAGCGAACTCGATATCATCGAAATCTCTTCCTGTCTGCTCCTCTTCTCCTGCCCTGGTTTCATCAGCTGCAGATAATCGACCATTACGATACCAAGATCTACCTCGCTCTTCAGCCTCCTTGCTTTCGCGCGCATCTCCAGGACCGACAGAAGAGGTGTGTCGTCGATATAAATTGGAGCGTCTCCCAGGATACCGGCAGCTTTTGCGAGTTTTGGCCAATCTTTTTCACTCAGATAGCCCGTCCTCAACTTCATTGCGTCTACTCCAGCAACCGAACTGAGAAGACGCTGGACGAGCTGTTCCTTTGACATTTCCAGGCTGAAAAACGCTACTGGGACGTTGGTCTCGATAGCACAATGCTGCGCGATATTCAGAGCGAAGCTGGTTTTCCCCATGGAAGGTCTGCCGGCAACAACGACTAAATCCGCATTCTGAAACCCCGCTGTCAGGTTATCGAGGTCAGTAAAACCAGATTCTACTCCGGTTATCCTTCCCTTCTTCTGATGGAGCATCTCAATGAGTTCGAATGTAGGATGGAGTACTTTCTTGATAGGAATAAAGCCTCCCCTGATCTTCTGCTGTGAAATCTGAAAAATCAGCTGCTCGGCATGATCGAGCAGGCCACCCACATCATCCTTGGTCGAATATACCTCACTTATAATATCACTGGACGCCCTGAGGAGTTTCCTCAAGATCGCCTTTTCGATAACGATCCCCGCGTAATACTCGATGTTGGCAGCTGTAGGGACAGCGTTCAGAATCTGCAGGAGATAGGACTGACCTCCAACGAGATCGAGTTTCCCCCTCTTCTTCAGCTGCTCTGTAAGGGTGACGATATCGACGACCTGATTCTTTTCGAAGAGCAACCGGATGTTGCAAAAGATCTCCCTGTGACCGTTGTGATAAAAACTGTCATCTTCGAGACACTCCAACGCCCTGGTAATGGCTAACTTATCGAGTAACATCCCGCCAAGTACCGAGACCTCAGCCTCATAACTGTAGGGAGCGGACCTGTCGATATCTTCTCCGGGCTTTATCTTTTGTGTGGCGTACTCCATATTCAACCCCTTTTCTCCTCACCTGCTGTTCGAGCATCTATCAATTTCTTTTGTCTATTGGCCCGGAGATTTACCGAGTATTTTCATGATCACCTTCATGTCTTCCCACGTAGGTCTCTTCCAGGCAGGATGCCTCAGAAGAGCTGCCGGATGGTAGGTAGGTACCACCTCAATACCTCTGAAAACATGAATCCGGCCACGAAGGCGCCCCAATGGGGCGTTCGATCCCAGAAGCGTTCTAGCGGCAAAACTACCGAGCGTGCAAATCACTTTGGGAGCGATGATCTCTACCTGCTGTTCCAAGAAAGACCAACACGTTTCGATCTCTTCATACAGAGGATCTCGATTCATCGGAGGGCGGCACTTCAGGAGATTGGTGATATAGACCCCATCACGCTGGAGATCCATGGCCTTCAGGATCTTGTCAAGAAGCTGTCCGGCCGCTCCGACAAAGGGTTCCCCCTTCAGATCCTCATCCCTCCCCGGCGCTTCCCCGATAAACATGAGATCGGCACAGGGGTCCCCAACACCAAAGACCAGCCTCGTACGATTTTCCCACAGGGAGCAGGTCCGGCACTCTTCGGCCTCGGCTCTCAGTCGATCCAGTCTCATCCTGACAGATTGGTATCCATCACGCCGGGAAACATCAATCGATTCCGAATCGATATAAAGCTCCTCTTCACCTAAGTCCATCAGATAAGAGATATAGTTTATAAACTCGTTCTCCAAAATTCCTGATCTTTCCTGACCATCGTGTATCAATCGTTCAATTTCTTGATGACGAATTCTATCAAGCGTTCTGACATAATATCTTTTTCGAGGACTGGCAATTCTTCCTTTGCACCGCTCTTGTCGAAGATGACCGCCCTGATAAAGTCGCTTCCAAAACCTGTATCAGGCTCGAATGGATTGTTTCCAACTATAACATCTATACCTTTTTCTTCGAGCTTCCGCCTTGCGTTTTCTTCCAGATCCGAGATCTCCATTGCAAATCCAACGATCAGCGGTTTTCGTTCCCTGTCTTTCGCTATCGACGCTAGAATATCTTTAGTAGTCTCCAGGCTGATCGACAGTCCCTTCCCCTGTCTTCTGATCTTATCATCGGAGTAAGAAGACGGCTTAAAATCGCTGACTGCCGCGGCCATAACCAGTAAATCGGCCCTTTTCGTCTCTTTCATCACGGCATCAGCCATCTCCGAGGAAGTCCTGACAGAGATGAAGCTGATGTTCCCGGGTCTCTCGAGCCTTGACGGTCCAGAGATAAGGGTGACTTCTGCTCCAAAGCGACGCGCAGCTCTGGCGATAGCGTATCCCATCTTCCCAGACGACCTGTTGGTCAGGAAGCGAACCGGATCGAACGGCTCTTCGGTTCTTCCTGCACTGACAACTACTTTCTTCCCTTCGAGACCGCTCTGTCTCCTCAAAACATAGATGACCTCGTGGATCAAGTGCTCTTCATTCGGAAGCCTTCCTTTCCCGTATTCACCGCACGACAGAAAACCTTCGGCAGGCTCGACGATGTGGTATCCCAGGTCTTTCAGGCTAACCAGATTCTTCTGCACGACAGGATTTTGATAGAGATGCGTGTTCATGGCAGGGGCCAGGAGGACAGGCGCGGTAATAGATAGAAGTGTCGTGCTGACCAGGTCATCAGCTATTCCTCCAGCAATCTTGCCCACTATGTTTGCCGTTGCCGGAATCACGCCGACCACCTCTGCAAATCTCGAAAGGTCTATGTGGAGGTGCCGGGAACCCCCACTCGACCCTTCTCCACCGAACATCTCCACCGCTACAGGGAAACCTGTCAGTGCTTCCAGGGTCAAGGGAGCCACAAAATGAGCGGCGCTTCGAGTCATGATCACCCTGACCCTGGCTCCTTGCTGAACAAGCCTGCTCACGACTCCGCATGTTTTGTAGCACGCGATGCTTCCTGTCATCGCGATGAGGATCCGTCGTTCTTTCAGCATATCCTTCTGGTGAGATATCCCATTATCTGCCAATGGAATCGTTTTCTCCTCTCTATCCGGATTGGAAGGCTTCGATCCACCCTTCTTTTTCCTTGATGCGCTGAACCTTGCACTCCTCGACCCTGATGATCTCCTCAACCAGTGCGACCGAGTCTTCGAGGTTGGAGTTGACAACAAGGTACTGGTAATTAGTAAGCTCTTCTACCTCACGGCCCGCCTCCCGTAAACGCCGCTCGATGACGTCGTTTTTATCGGTCATTCGTCCCTGGAGCCTCTCTGCCAACACCTTGCGGGACGGTGGCAGCACAAAGATAAAAACGCCTTTATCGTACTTTCCCCGGATCTGTTTTCCACCCTGAACATCAATATCGAGGAGGACCTTTCTTCCCCCCTCGAAGGCCTCCAAAATGGGAGTACGGGGGGTTCCATAATATGCTCCATGAACGAGTGCCCACTCGATAAACTCATCCTTCTCTATCTTATCACGGAAGTCCTGCTCGGAAGTGAAGCAATAGTCGACGCCATCTACTTCCCGCTTTCTCATCGGGCGCGTCGTGACTGAGACTGAATAGAGGATGTCAGGGTTCCTGTTCAGGATCTGCCTGGTAATGCTTGACTTTCCCGCACCAGAGGGACCGGAAATCACAATTAAAAAAGGGATGTATTGTAAATGAACGTCTTTCATCCGTCTCTACAAACGATCGCTTGAGGATTTTCGCGATCAACGAACCGATTTGTCATAAAGATGCAGATTGAACCAGCGGTTGGCCTTGAAACGAAAGCGATATGAGGATCGATCTGGGGTCATCATCACAGGTTCGCTTATCTCCCCGTATAGACCTGCACCTTAAAAAAAGGTGATGTCCGATAGAATGAAACTCCCGTTCCTGTCCTCTTATTCAATATTTTCTACCTGCTCTCTGATCTTCTCGATGATTTCTTTGATCTCCACCGCTCGGTGTGAAATCTCCACATCATATGCCTTGGAGGTGATGGTGTTCACCTCCCGCTGCAATTCCTGGAGTAGAAAGTGAAGCCGACGGCCCACATTTTTTTTCTCGTTTATTGTTCCCTCGAATTGAGAAAGGTGAGATCGGATTCTAGTCAACTCTTCTGATATATCCCATTTTTCCGCCAGCAGGGTGATTTCCATCAACATCCTTGCCTCATCGATTCCCTTCCCCTTCAACACCTCTTCCACTCGCTCCAGCATCCGCTTTCTGGCTCGCTCGATTCTTCCTGGCATCAGGTCTTCGATCTTCTCTTGTATCTCCCCGATCATCTCGAGCATCTCTGTGATCGAGGTCCTCATTGCCCCACCCTCTCTCTCCCGCATTTCAATCAAACCGTTGAGGGCCTTGACAGTGACTTCCGCTACAGGATCCCACATCTCCTCGATTTCCGGATTCATCCCTCTTTCAAAGGTAAAAATCCCAGGGAGTCGAGAGACAATATCGACACTAACATTCCCATCGAGTTGAAATCTCTCCATTACCTCCTTCAAGCTGGCCAGGTAAGATTCAACAACTTTTTGGTTGATAACCGGTCGTGATTCGAAGCCATCGGACTGTTCCCAGTTGAGCCTATATTCGATCCGCCCCCGGCTGATATGGCTCTTAATAAGTTCCTGAATCTGAATCTCGAAGGCTTCAAAGAACTCAGGAACGTTTATGTTTATGGAACAAAACCTGTGATTGAGGCTCCTCAAGGTGACTTCGAAATGGCCCCATCGTGATTCGATGGAACCATGACCATATCCAGTCATGCTTCTCAATAGAGCTAATCCTCCATTTTTATATACAGCGTCATAAGTAGATTCGCATACAGAGCGTCAGAACAAAGTAGGCCAAGGCGCGACGAAGGCGAGGTGTGAGGCGTACTTTTGCGTACGCCACAACAACGAGCCGAGAAGCAACGCGAGGATGCAAAGTTATGACGCTCTGTATAAATCAATTATAATCTAAGTTACCTGAAGAGTCAAATTGACGGCTATATTCACTCTCCATCACCCTCCTCTTCTCCCTTCGCCATCCTGGATGATTCAAGTTCTTTCTGTTTCTCCTGGATCTTACCATGAAGATCCTTCATAGCAGCCAATATTTCCATGGTATCATTGTCCTTGGAAGGAACAGACTTTTTGTCTTTGGACCAGAGTTGATACGTTTTCCGACCAAGTTTAGTCTCCTTGCTTCGAACCTGCCTCTGCAGGTTAAAGATTTCCAACTTGAGTTTACCCTCTTTCGATATTTCATCTGTCTTTTCGGCCAGGAGATTGGCGACTTCCTTGGCAACATCCGAGATATCATCGATGCCCCGTTTAACTTCGTCCCATACACTCATAATACAGGCCTCCCTTCTAAAACCTGGACCGAGGTCACAGGCGGTTCATAAGACTTGCCGCAAAACCAGCTCCGAAGCCATTATCTATATTGACGACCGTAACGCCGGAGGCGCATGAATTCAACATCCCGAGGAGAGCTGTCAAACCTTGAAAACTGGCACCGTATCCGATGCTCGTCGGAACCGCAACTATGGGCTTGTTCACTAATCCCCCCACTACCGAAGCCAGTGCACCTTCCATTCCCGCAACCACGATGAACACCCGTGCCTTTGTTATCATTTCCTTGGCTGAAAATAGTCGGTGGATTCCAGCAACCCCAACATCATACATTGTACCAACAGTGTTCCCCAGAGCTTCGGCTGTCACACGAGCCTCTTCAGCGACTGGTATGTCCGATGTACCCGCGGAGAGTATGGCGATCATTCCCTTTCCCTTTTTCTTCCTTTTTTGAACAAGGGTGATCATCCTTGCTAACTCGCTATACTCAATTCTTTTTTCAATGTCTTTCAGGGCGAGATACACCTCATTATTGACGCGCGTCATGATCAGATCGTCTCCCTCTCTGATAATCCTCTGAGCAATCTCAACAACCTGGGAGACAGTCTTGTTAGAGCAGAACACTACTTCTGGAACATCCTTGCGCACACCACGGTGATGGTCAATCTTGGCAAAGCCTATATCCTCATAAGGAAGGAACCTCAACGTTTCCAGCGCCGATTCGACGTCTACTTCGCCTCTCGCAACACTAACCAGCAGTTCTTTCAACCGTTTCTTGTCCATAATATCATATCAAGGGGAATGGGATCATAATCAAAAAAGCGCACGAATAAAACCTAAGTTGAGCGAGAAAGCACGAAATCTTACAATTCAGACTTGCTCAATCACTATTTACAGGAGTGGATCAAGAAGTGAATATTATAATTATAAAGCAATCGCAGAGAGGGCGCAATAACATATC
>CAYTWO010000026.1:20546-26832 GCA_964442125.1 uncultured Gemmatimonadota bacterium | reverse complement strand
CCGCTCGTGTATCCTTCGGGAACACTCGCTATGCATTTTCCCGACGCGCTGATCTTCGATCAGCTTGCGGGAATGACATAGGGGGTGCCTACCAGTCATAGAATTCATTCTATATGCGAATAACTGTCATTCCGGCTTGTCCGGTCCCACGTCATTCCGGCTTGTCCGGTCCCGCGTCATTCCGGCTTGTCCGGAATCGATTCCCGACTCGTTCCACTCGCGGGAATGACGTGAGATTTAGTCATCCCGGCATCAGGAGTCGTCAGAACCACGCCACTCCGGGAGTTCAAAGTAGAAGGTCGTCCCCTTATCAATCTCGGTCTCAAACCCGATCTTCCCGCCATGTTTTTCTACGATCGACTTGGCGATATTGAGACCCAGACCCGTCCCTCCCCTGACACGCGTCGAGGATGAGTCTGCCTGAGTGAATTTCCTGAAAATCTTGTCCCGGAATTCCTCGGGGATGCCTGATCCGTAGTCCCTGACAGCGACACGGACCGCACCATTATGGCGGGTAACGGAAACCTCTACTGAACTTTTGGGGGAAGAAAACTTCGCCGCGTTCGAGAGAAGGTTGTCCATAACCTGGGCCAATCGATTTTCGTCCCCCTTTACCCTGATATCCGGAATGACATCGTCAAGGACGAACTCGACGTTAAACTGTCTCCCAAATGATTTGTTGTTTTCGAGTGAAAACTTCACAATCTGTGGCAACTTCAGCGGCTTCAAGTCTAATTCCATCTTGCCCGATTCTATCTTCTGGATATCGAGCATATCTTCTATTAAATCCCTCAGGCGGGCACTGTTTCTCCTGGCAATCTCAACGAGATTCTTTGATTTTTCAGGCAGATCACCTGCCATTCCTTGACCGATCAGGTCGAGCGATCCATGGATCGACGTAAGCGGGGTCCTGATTTCATGGCTGACTGTAGAGATGAATTCGTCCTTCATACGATCGATCCTCTTCCGTTCCGTGATGTCGTGAGCAAATGCAAAATTATATTCCTGACCTTCATATTCAAGGTAATTTGCCGATACTTCCACGGGAAATTCTCTTCCGCTTTTCGTTCGGTGAATAGTCTCAATTGTAACGGAACCCTTTTCTCTTAATTCCTCCCAACGAGCAGGCCAGGCTTCTGCGGGAAATTTCGGGTCGATGTCATGAACCGTCATCGAGAGCAGTTCCTCACGTGAATATCCAAGCATGTCACACGCGAAGTCGTTGACCTGTAGAAACCTGGCGTCCGGTCCGATCCAGAACATAGATTCTGAACTATGTTCGATCGTGAACTGCGATAGCCTGAGATCTTCCTCCGAACGTTTTTTCTCGATCGCCGGGGCAATGTGATTTGACACGAAAGTCAACAGTTCCAAGTCTCTCTCTGAATATACAGAAGGGTCTGAATAACTCTGTACGGCAACCACCCCTATTGTCCCACCCAATGTCTTTAGAGGTACACCGAGCCAGTGAGCCGCCGGAGAACCCACCATTACCACCTCACCTTTCCGGATGAGTTGCTGGTGAGCCTGCTGATCGACCATCAGAGGTTCACCGGTCTTTCTGACGTAATCCGTCAGGCTTTTTCGGAGCTGTTGCGGCGTAAAATCTGTCTCCTGGTCAAACTCATCGACGATGTATGGAAATGAATAGAGACCTTTTGCCGGGTCGTAGAGAGCGATATAGAAATTACTGGTGTTTATAAGTCTGCCGAGCTGTTGATGGATGATTACGAATAGGCTTTTGAGATTACTGGCAGTGCTTGTTGCCTCAGATATCCTGAACAGTACGGATTGGATTTTTTCCGCTAACTTTCGTTCAGTGATATCGGAACCGTAAACATTACCGACCCCGAGATCCGGTACCCCGATGACGGCAAACTGGAATTCCTTTTCATTGATCGTGAGCTCCAGGACATCGAGTCTACCCTCCTGGATGTATTCTCCGGTGTCTATTTTTGAGAGAGAGGGCAGAATTTCCTTTATTGTCTGGTTTTTGAGTAGATCCTTATTAAAAATTTTATACGCAGCGGGATTGGCCTGTATGATCTTACCTTCCCGATTAAAGCGCAACACTGGAGCAGGATTGAATTTCGCGAATGAAGCCATCTCTCTCGACCTCTCTTCCGTCTTTGCCATTTGGATGATCTGAGAGACCGTGTTCGCGACATCTCCAAGGAGGATATCTTCACCTGGAGAAATAACCTGCCTGCTGAAAAGCGCAAGAACTCCGATTGGTTCTCCCGAGGGTGATTGCAGCCGATAACCCGCAAATGAAACCAAACCGAGTTGTTTGGCCCAGCGGTGATCGTGGACTCCGGGATCATGGGTGACATCGTTCGTGATAAACTTCGGTTCGCCTCCCGCAGCAACACGGCCAATCTTGTAACAACCGAACGGGACCCGCCTGTGCACTTCACCGTCGATATGAGAATACCTCCCCGAACTGGCCATCAGATGAAGACAACGATCCTTATAACGGCACACGTGAGGTTCTTCAGTCACGCTCGCGTGTCTGCAGCCAATATCACACCGGTCCCCTGGCTGTGTAATCCAGATTCTCGCAAAATCGGCATGGAAGACCTCGACTACACCATCTGTGATGCGTTTCAGTCTCTTATCCAGGCTGCTCGGGCTTAGCAGGTCCTCCTTCATAGAGTTCAGTCCCTCAATTCGTTTCTCTGCCCGCTCCCTTTGAATCGCCGCCCCAAGGGTTCCAGCGGCTGCTTTGAGGGCGTCGAGTTCTAACGCCAACCACGGACGTTCAGTCAGGCAATCATCGAAACCGATAAATCCCCACCACTGCTCATCGACGAAGATCGGCATGACAACCATAGATTTGACGCCCTGAACAGCCAACAATTCCCGTTCACTTACCGGGAATTCCCTGACAAAGCCGTGAATTAGCTCCCTCCTTCCCAACACATCCACCCATCGTCCGAATCCAGCGGCCTTCATATCTAATTCCTGGGAATCAGGATTGTTAATCTGTGGAGCCACACCTGTCTTGGTCCATTCATATTTCCGGCTCGATAGAAGCTCCCCTTTCCCCCCGGAGTGATTCTTGAAGACGTACACGCGGCTCACCTCGACCGCAATACCCAACCCCTGCAAGATATCTTGAATTTGTTCTTCCCAGGAGGATGACTCCATGAACCTCTGAGCGGCGCCACTTACGGCTTCGAGAATGGCTTCACGACGACGCAGTGTCACTTCCGTGTGCTTGCGCTCGACGATTTCCCTCTGCAGAGCCTGGTTTTCCCGGGTATTATCCTGCCTCACCTCCTCCGCCCGCCTGAAGAGATAGTACATACTGATGAGAAGCCCCACTAAGACACAGGCGTAACTGACCTTTTTCAGCAAGTGAGCCATATCGAACATCGTATCAAAGAGCTGGAATGAAGAGGACATGAACATGGCCTGTCCCAGAAAACCAACTATCAACGACATGACCACCCAATGTTCGAATTTGCTGTTCCTCCACCACCCCTTTTTCAGATAACCGATCAATGCGAGGAGAAAAAAGGACGCTGGAACAAACTCTTCCGGGCGTCCAAAAATATACTCGGGATAATACGCCCTTGGGAGGGGATAAAACGCGAAGAACAGAAAAATGCCAAGTGTCAGAAGCCCCGTTACCAGGTAAACCCTCCTTTCGCAAATTTTTCCCTGTTCACCGAATTTTTCTTCCCTTCGCCATTCCCACCAGCTCAAAAACATAAATATGGAGAGAAAGAGCCTGGAGGCGTTCCAGCTCCAGGGGATCAGGGAGGGCGGCGGTGAAGGCCAGAGCTGGTCAAAAAATGTGCTCGTTACTACCGTATGATAAGCATCCAGAAAAGCGGTCCCCAGAAAGCCGACACCAACGAATAAGATCGTATTGTTCCTCTTAGTGTAGTATCGTACCAATGCCACTATCCCCACGAAGAAAGCCAGAGTAGTGGCGATCAACTCCATGAGGGTATGAAGCTGGGTGCTCCCCTGCCATGTCGAACCGCGCAGAAGACCGAAGCCCAGGAAAAGGAACGCAAAAAGGCAGATATAACAGACAGCCCTTCTGTTTTTCAAGTTGTCGAGCATATTCGTGGTTTCTTCGATCATAGTACCTGTTTCAAGGGAATGAACGCATGATTTGTGCCTAAAACGCGCGTATCTCTCAAATAAACCAAATCAAATTGAGATGGGACAATCATTCATCAATTATTCCGGATAGATCGCCCTGAAGGTAAGATACCTCAAATCCTTTTGAGGCAACAACCGTCGAGGGAAACCTCAGGAATCCTTTGAGTCACGCAGTTCCGGCAGCTCGAAGTAGAAGGTCGTACCGACGTTTAGCTCCGTGTCAAAGCCTATCTTACCACCATGTTGTTCGATGATCGACTTGGCGATGCTCAATCCCAACCCGGTCCCACCTGCCTTTCGTGTGCTCGATGAGTCGGCCTGGGTGAACCTTTGGAACACCTTATCCCGGAACTCCCTGGGGATCCCAGGGCCATGGTCCCTGACCGCTATACGGACCGTTTCATTATGATGATACATCGAGACTTCCACGGAACTGTTGGGGGGAGAAAATTTAGCCGCGTTGGAAAGAAAGTTGTCCATTACCTGTTTCAAGCGTCTTCCGTCCGCTCTGACCTTTACGTCAGGCATAATATCGTCGAACACAAATTCGACGTTGAATTGCTCTCCAAACGACTTGTTGTCCTCTATAGAGGTCTCCAGCACTGATTTCAATTCCAGGGGTCTCATGTCAAACTCAATTTTGCCAGACTCGATCTTCTGGATATCGAGCAGGTTCTCGATCAACTCCCTGAGCCTATTCGAGTTGCGCCCCGCGATCTCCAACAGATCTCGTGCCTTCCCGGGGAGTTCTCCGGCTTTCCCCTGGTTGATGAGATCGATCGAGCCGTGGATCGAGGTCAGGGGCGTCCTCAGTTCATGGCTCACCGTGGAGATAAACTCGTCCTTCATTCGGTCTACCCTCTTACGCTCCGTTATATCGCGGACAACGGTGAAGTTATATTCCTGTCCTCTAAACTCGAAATAGTTGGCGGTTACCTCCACCGGGTATTCCCTGCCGTATTTTGTCCTGTGAACACTTTCGATATTAAAGGAACCCTTTTCTCTCAATTCCTCCCAGCGGGCGGCCCATAATTCTTCCGTGAAATTCGGGTTGACGTCTTGAATAGACATCGATAGGAGCTCTTCCCTCGAATAACCCAATTTCCTGCAAGCGTAGTCGTTGACGCGCAGGATCCTGGAGTCCGATCCGATCCAGAATAGGGAATCAGAAAGGTGGTCGATCGTGAATTGAGATAATTTGAGCCTTTCTTCCGATCGTTTCCTCTCGATGGCAAGGGCGACATGATTAGATGCAATCATCAATAAGTCGAGGTCTTCTTCAGAATAACAGGACGGATCCGTGTAGTTCTGAACCGCCATCACACCGATCACACCCTCTGTCGTTTTGAGGGGAACACCGAGCCATATAGCCGATGGGGTCCCTGCCATGCCCACCTGCCTTTCCTTCCTCAATCGCTTGTCCACCTCTTCATCCACCATGAGCGGCTGACCCGTTCTCCTCACGTAATCTGTCAGGCTGTTGGGGAGTTTCTGCGGGGAGACGTCATCCGTTCCATCATATTCATCGACGTAGTATGGGAAAGAATAGAGATCTCTCTCAGGATCGTAGAGCGCGATGAAGATATTGTTTGTATCTATGAGCCTGCCAAGCTGTCTGTGTATGGCTACAAATAGTTCATCGAGATCAACAGAAGTCCCAACAGATTTCGAGATCTGGAACAGAACAGATTGGATCTTTTGAGCATTTTTTCGCTCCGTTATTTCCTTCTTTAGTTCTTCGTTCGCCCTGTTCAGTTCATTCGTCCTCACCTTGACGGCATCCTCGAGATCATCACGCCAGTTCCTGATCCTCTGGACCATCGAGTTGAAGGTCTGGGCCAGGAGACCAACCTCATCATGCGATTCTACACTTGCCTGGACACCAAGATCACCCTGGATCACCCTGCTCGCCAGGTGACTGAGTTCCTCTATCGGACGCGTGATCTTCCCGGACACCATTATCGTCGCTGCAACGAGGACGAAAACACCGACCAGACCCATCAGAGCGGCAAACAGCTCCTCTCTCCGAAATGATGCAAAGAGTTCTTTCCTGTCTCGCTTGACGACCAACCCCCATCTTACCTCCGGGCTTACGATGATGTGCCGGTATGCGGCCAGTACGGATTTCCCTCGATAATCGAGGCTCTCGATAACACCTTCCTCACCG
>CAYTWO010000026.1:5575-20446 GCA_964442125.1 uncultured Gemmatimonadota bacterium | reverse complement strand
TGACAAATCGATGAAACGCCTCGAGGACCAGGCCCACATTGGTGCTGGTAAACTCATTATCGGTAATCACGTGGATGTCGTCACGACATTCTTCGATCCAGCGAAGCAGACGCTCTTTCTTCAGGTCCGCGATCATATTGAGGTTCCTGAACACCTCACTCCTTTGCTGGTCACGTCTACCGGATATCTGGGTGAATGGAACACCCCAGATATAGACCGCCTCGAGCAGGGCAAGAACTGACACAAATAAAATTGTGAAGGAAAGGATCAGCCTTGTCCGGATGCTACTCGATACAAATCGCTCTTCTTTCCCTCTGCCCGGGAGTTTCTTACTGTCCACTATGCCTGTCCCCTTCATCGGTATATGTATAATCGAAGGTGTTCAGTTGATATTTCTGCTTATTGGAGGAGATGTCATCGAGGAGGGTGGAATCGAAGCGGTTCTTTACACTCTTCCAATCAACCTCACTCGAGACCTTTCCCAGTTCCTTGAGAAATTCAAACTCTTCGTTGAGCCGACCACCGGCATCCAGTTCTCTACTCGGGACAGCTATAGTCCCCGAGATACCCACCAGGTCTTCAGTTGCAAGCTTGACATATTGGTCTACAGAGAGGACAGACTCCCGTCCGGAAAAAGCCTTTTCCGCCTGCATGGCCCACCTGCCGGCCATACGGAGGTTCTCTTTTCTTTCCCTCAACCAGGTCAGAGTTCTCAGCTGTGATGCAATTATCTGACGGACTGTTTTCTCATGCTGATCCGAGAACGAACGCGAGAAATATAGGTAGCCCGAGGTCAAACAACGATGAATGACTACCTGATCCTCGAATCGAGTCAGGGAGATAGTCGGAGTCGGCTCCCAGGCTGAGTAGGCATCGATGACGCCCTGATCCAACGCGTCCGGCATCTCGTCGACGTCGAGCGATACCAATCGGACATCTGTCTCCTGAAGTCCGGCCGCTGAAAGGTCCTCCAAAAGCCCATGATAGGCGTTGGACCCGAACGCGTACCCTATTTCCTTTCCTCGAAGATCCTCGATGAGCATGTGCCTTCTGGCCACGATAGAAGCAAGGCCATATTGCAAAAGTGATGTAACTAAGGCATCGGTGTTCGCTACAATGGTCAAGGCCGGCATATCACCGCCTATGCCGCATTCCAGGTCACCGCTCTCCAGGTAAACGTTCACGTCTGCGCCTTTCAGGAAAGGGTGAAAACGTATTTCCAGGCCCAGATCTGCTAAAGCTTCCCTCAACAACCGGTCTCGCCTCATGGTCTCGGCAATGATGTTTGTCGGAATCCACAGCGGTTGTATTCCGATGTCGACGATCGAGTCTCCCTCTCCGAATTCATACGTGCTGTATATAGGATCGAGCGATAGCTCCGATACTGCAACGGAAGTAACCTCCTCACGCGGCCTGAGTCCAATTGCAAGGGCTGAGAATACAATCCCAGCCCCCAGAACAGCACTGAGTATTTTCATTCTGTTGGTATGACCGGTCAGATCACTGATCGTCATCATCCGTTCCCGCCCATTCGGGAAGCTCGAAATAAAATGTCGTACCGACATCGAGCTCCGTCTCGAAACCTATCTTTCCGCCGTGCTCTTCTACGATCGCCTTGGCGATACTCAGTCCGAGCCCGGTTCCCTTTGTCTCACGCTCGAATATCGACTCGGCCTGGGTGAACTTCTGAAATATCCTGTCCCTGAACTCCTCCGGGATACCCGGGCCATGATCCGTAACGGAAACTCGGGCAGACCCGTTGTATCGAGAAACTGAAATCTCCACCGGGCTTCCCGGCGGGGAGACCTTCGCGGCATTGGAGAGGAGATTGCTCATGACCTGCGCCAATCGATTGCTGTCGACGTTGACCTCGATATCCGGCAGGATATCATCCATAACGAAATCGACATTGAACTGCTTGCCGAACGATCCATTCTCCACAATCGACCGTTCGACGAGTGGTGCCAGCTTCAGTGGAGCCATAATGAATTCCATCTTTCCCGATTCCAACTTCTCGATATCGAGAATGTCGTCCACCAGGCACTTGAGACGCTCGGTGTTCCTGCCCGCGATCTCGATCAAATGCTTCACCTGATCCGGCAGATCTCCTACCAGGCCCTTGTTGATCAGGCTGAGCGATCCATAAATCGAAGTCAACGGAGTCCTGAGTTCGTGACTCACCGTGGAGACAAATTCGTCCTTGATCCCTTCGATCCGGATCAGTTCTGTAATGTCGGTGAAAAAACACACAATACAGTCTCTTGAACCAAAATTGATCTGAGCGGTAGTGACGTTATTGTAGAATATTTCCCCATTCTTTTGTATACACGGAATGTTTGGGACCAAATCCTTTTCTCCCCTGGCGCAGGCTTCGAATTCCGACATGGTCTTTCCCAGGCTTTCGCCGGGATGAATGTCGGACACCAGCATTTGCTTCAATTCATCCTCCGTGTATCCCAGCATCTTGCACATGGCTGGATTCGCGTATAACAACTCCTTGGTTCCGATATCCGCGACGAGTATCCCCTCGTTGGACTTCTCGAACAACACCCTGTACCTCTCCTCGGAGTCCTTAAGTGCCTCCTCTGCCTCTCTGCGCTCTGTCACATCGCGTATAATACTGGAAATGAACAGTTCTTCCCCATTCTTCCAGCTCACGAGTGACAACTCCAGGGGAATTTCAGATCCGTCTTTTTTCAATCCCGGCACCTCGACTGTCTTTCCCATAATTTTTGATTGCCCTGTTTCAACAAATCTCCTCATTCCATCCATATGGGATTGGCGGAGCGAACCGGGGACAATCATGGCTATTTTCTGTCCAACAGCTTCTTCAATGGTATAACCGAAGATTTTTTCCGCCGCAGGGTTCCAGAAAATTATCTTTCCTGAATTGTCTATGGTAATAACCGCCTCATTTGCTTTTTCGACGATCGATTTGAACTTCGTTTCACTTTCCCGGAGTGTATCCTCAACCAGCTTTTGCTCCGTAATGTCCGTAATGACGCCAAAAGCTCCCTTGTAGGAACCATTCCTGTCTAACCGGGGCGAAACAGACACTCGAATATATTTGCTTGTTCCTTTCGCCGTGACGATCGGGATTTCATAGGTGGGAATTTTACCCTTTTTTCTCTTTCCTGTCTGTTGGAGAATGAATGAGTGCGTCTCGTTGTCAATAAATTCGCCCATATTTCTCCCGACTATACTCCTTGGCGTTTCATCGAAGATCCTCGCATAGACCTGGTTGCAGAAGACTATATTCTCGTTTGCATCGACAACCCCTATTCCTTCGTGTACCCCATTGAGCACGTCTTCAAGGAGTGTATTTCGCTTTTTCAATCTCCTGTCTATCCGCACGAGCTTTCTCATGCTCTGGAGCTGTGGACGAAAGGAAAAGAAGTAGAGGATAGGAAAAATCCCGATGATCAATAAAAATGGATCGATTAGAATGTCCATCTCTGCCGGCAGGTTAAGTATCCGGTTGCGAAGAAGATACATAACCATGCCTTCGGTAATAAATATGGAAATGACCAGGATTATGAAAAATCGGAGGGGAGACCTGAGGAATTTGGCCTGGTTTGATCTTCGCCTTCTCTTATTTCGCTTTCTTACTCTCATCCTTCTTGTCCTTCCACTCCGGCAGATCGAAGTAAAAGGTTGTCCCCACATCAATCTCCGTCTCGAAACCGATCTTTCCTCCATGCTCCTCGATAATCGCCTTCGCGATACTCAAGCCCAGACCCGTCCCCCTCCTTTCACGTGTTATCGAGGAGTCGGCCTGAGTAAACTTCTTGAAAATCTTACCCTTGAAATCATCGGGGATACCCGGCCCATTGTCCTTGACTGCGACGCGGACCACCTCGTCGTGCCGAAAAACCGAAACCTCCACAGAACTATCCGTAGGAGAAAACTTCGCGGCGTTGGAGAGCAAGTTGTCCATGACCTGCTTCAAACGATTACTGTCCGCACTGACCTTGACTTCGGGCAGGATATCATCCATGACGAATTTCACATTAAACTGTTCTCCAAACGACTTGTTGTCCTCGAGTGATGTCTCCAGGATGGACTTTAATTCCAGCGGTCTCAGGTCAAATTTTACCCTGCCCGATTCGATCTTCTGGATATCGAGGATATCATCGATCAATCCCCTCAGACGTTCACTGTTTCTTAAGGCGATATCGAGCAGTTTCATTATCTCAGGCCGCACATCTCCTGCCTTACCGCTGGTAATCAAGCCAAGAGCTCCATGGATCGAAGTCAGCGGTGTCCTCAGTTCATGGCTCACCGTGGAGATGAATTCGTCCTTCATTCGCTCGATCCGTTTTCGTTCTGTGATGTCGGTTGCATTGTGGATTACACGGTCTATCTCACCCTTCTCGTTTCTCAACGGGTACGTCGCGACCTCAAAACATCTCTGCTCCTCTTCTCTCGAGCCATGTAAATGCTCGGCTTTCGCGGGCTTGCCAGTCTGCAGCGTCTCCTGCAGGGGACAGTCGTCGTCACGAGGCTCACATGGCTCATTCCGAGCATGGGTTATCCTGTAACAGAACTTCCCAATGACATCTTTCTCTTTCAGGTTCCATTTGGCCAGAAAAGCCCGGTTTGCTCCAATTATCCGGTAGTCCGAAACATCGATCACCGAGATAGCATCGCTGACACCGTTGAATATATTTTCCACAAATTCCTTTGAATTCCGTAGTTTCTCTTCCGCTCGCTTGCGCTCGGTGATATCCAGGACTGCGGCAATAGCGCCCTTGTAGGTACCACCCTCACCTAGGCGTGGTGACGAGGTCACTCTAACATACTTCCGCTTCCCCTTTGCCGTGAGGAGTGGAAGTTCGTATGTTGAGACATTTCCCTCTTTTCTATCCTCGATTTGCTTGAGGACAACGGATCGGGCCTCATCTTTGAAATAATCAAATAAGTTTTTCCCGATAAGGTCCTCAGCCTCTTCTTCACAGATATCGGCATAAGCTGGATTACAGTAGACAATGTTTTCGTCCTCGTCGACAATCCCGATTCCCTCTTGAATGCCGCTGAAGACCTCTTCAAGGAACGATTTATGGCTTTCGATTTCTTCTTCCGCCCGCTTGCGTTCGGTGATGTCACGGAAGCTCCAGACACGTCCGCGATTCTTCCCATCCCTTATCAGCGGGCGTGAGTAGCGTTTAAAGACTCGCCCATCTTTGAAGATGAGCGTATCAAGGCTTTCTTCGGTTGAGCCGTACAGATCATTGACCTTTGAGAGAAAGGCCTCCGGATCTTCTAACTGGTCCAGAACGAACGCCAATAACTTTTCATCGTCATTTGTCTCGAGAAGCTTCCCGGGAATGCGCCAGAGTTGAGCAAACCGTTCGTTCGCTTGAACGACACTTCCCCCCTCATCTACTGCAAGGATACCGTCGGCAGTAGACTCGATAGTTGCCCGAAGAATCTCTTCATTCTCCTGCAGTGCCTCATCGGCGCGTGTTCGTTCTATCTCCAGGGATGCCCTTGCAGCGACGACTTCCATCAGTTCTTTTGTTTGGTCAGGAGGACTTAGATTTTTCCGTGATATGACGCAGAGTATGCCGATGGGGTCACCCTCTTTGTCCAGCAAGGGAACGCCGACGTATCCTTGCGCCTTGAGGTCCTTCAGGTCCTTGTCTTCGGGGAACAACATACTAATGTCTTTGCAGTACAGGCAGTATCCCTTTTCAGCTACGTTTTCACAAGGCGTCCCGGACAATTCATATGAATAGTCATGGATGATATTACCGTCGAGGAACATGGAATACGCGTGAACCTTGTCTTCACCGATGATCTTGCCAATCACTACACAATCCGCGTCCAGCCACTCAGCCAATCTGCTGACAATCTTATCGAAGAACTCCTGTCCAATCCTTCCAGCCGTAGTCTCAATGAGCGCCTTGAGGGCTTCTTCGGCCCACTTGCGCTCGGTGATTTCTTCCTTCAGCTCATCTGTCCGCTCAGCAACCAATTCCTCGAGGTTATTGCGATATCGAGCCAGACCTTCCTCCGCTTTCCTGCGTTGAGTCACGTCGGTGAAGAAACCCACATTACAATCTCTTCCTTCGAAAAAGACCCTGGTCGTGTTGATGTCTGCGTAAACAATACTTCCGTCCTTCCGCATACACGGAATATCCGAAGCCAATGTCTTTTCTCCGCGTGCCTGTGCCTCGAACTCGGAAATCACATGCTTTAAATCCTCTTTGCGATGAATATCCTGCACACCCAATTGTGTCAATTCTTCCGCCGTATAGCCCAGCATACGACAAACAGCCGGATTGGCATATCTGAACTTCTTCGTTCCAAGATCCGCTACCAGTACCCCTGAAGCACTACCCTCAAACAACACTTCATATCTATCTTCCGTCCTTTTCGGTCTCTTTCCTTCTCGTTTGTAATAACTACCGTCAAAAATCTCCCACTTGCCATTCCGGCGGATCAAAGCCGATTGATGGTTGCTGATGACGTCGATGATCTCCGTCGCTCCGCATTTGTCGAGTGGATATGAGCAGATCGCGATCATACGATGCTCGCCGATGACATGGTTTACTGCTGCTTCGTATTCAATGAAATCCTTCCAGCCTTTATCCTCCAGACAGAAGGTGTTACCGGTCACACGAAGGCCATCGAAACCCTTCTTCAGTACCTGTTTTTCTTTTCTGGCCCAGCCCTTTAACACCTTGTCGGGTTCAAATTTTCCTGATTGGGAGTACCAGTTCTTGTAATCAATGACCTCGATCTGGCCTTTTTTGATATAGTGATCCAGGTCTTTCACCCTCCGCTTCAGTGCTTTCTTTGCCTCTTCGGCGTTCAACGGCTCGGAGGTGACCCAAAGGCAGTACTCGTTGTTCTTCAGACCTGCCTTGAAATAAGGGACCAGGACGTCGATCAGGTCCTTCTTTGTCCCATAAAAATGACAGAGGTGTGTCCCCCACGGGGCCTTTCCCAGAACGCTTATTCCGAGGCCTCTTATTTTGTCTCCCGGCTCAATTTCTTTTTCTCTTCTCTTTGGCATTTTTATTTTCCCTTCGGACATTCCCTGCATTCCGAGTCATGAAAAGTAGATAAAAAAACTTTTTATAATGGTTTAGCAGGAATTATGCCACGAAGGGGATATTTTGTCATGTTGTAAGTCTTAGCTGTACTGCTAGTTACAAGAACGGCGTTTTCTGTAGAAGATGAAAGACCCGGAAGGAATTACCTGACTGTTTTTCACTATCCTAATTTGAGCGATTCTCACCCGGGCCGTCTCACGATGCCTATGTTCCTTGAGGTACTTGAGAGGATGCTTTGGTTGGTTTGATCGGGTGTGATCCTGCTCTGGCCTGTCCAGGGCTTGCGGGAATGACAAAGAAGGAATGTGTTCAACCTAACCGCGGGAAGAGGGATTCACCCTTTTTGATCTTGTTGCCCGATGGATAACCACCCCATTCCTCCAGACTTTCCAGGCCCGAGTCCTGCAGTATTCCGGAGAGACTTAATTGTTCCCACATGGCTTTTGATTTCCCGGGAATTACAGGGCTGGCGAGAATCGTGATGTGCCTGAGGGATTCGATGAGATGGTAAAGTACCGAACGCAGTTTTTCACTCTCATTATTGTCCTTTGCCAGTTCCCAGGGAGCGTTTTCTTCGACATAGGTGTCTGAAGCCCGTATCAGTCGCCAGACAGTGGAGATGCCATCACTCAGGTCGTAGGAATCCATCGCCTGCCTGTAGCTTTTCAGGACATCAGAGGCCACGCCGGCCAGAACCGTTCCATCATGCATCGAGTCCGGGGCCTCTACAACTCCACCGGTGTACTTCTCTACCATCGTAAGAACGCGGCTGAAGAGATTGCCAAGGCCATTGGCGAGGTCGGCATTGTATCTCTCTTCAAATCGATCGATAGAAAAATCTCCATCCTTTCCGAACGATATCTCGCGGATGAGATAATATCGAATGGGATCTGATCCGTATTTGTTTACCAGTTCGATTGGATCTATAGCTGTCCCCTTGGTCTTGCTCAACTTCACACCCTCAACGTTGATAAAACCATGACCGAAGACGGTAACTGGAAGTTCGAGACCGGCACTCATCAGGATAGCCGGCCAGATAATACAGTGAAACCGTGTTATGTCCTTGCCGATCACGTGCAGATCAGCCGGCCAGTATTTCCCGAATCGCTTGGGATTGGTGGCATATCCCATCCCCGACAGATAGTTTATCAACGCGTCAACCCAGACATATACAACCTGCTTGGTATCAAACGGTAGAGGTATCCCCCAGGATATGGATGATCGGGAGATGCTCACATCTTCAAGACCCTGGTCAATGATCGACAGGATCTCGTTCCTGCGACTCTCGGGCATAATGAATTCAGGGTGTTCTGTGATAAGTTTTTCGAGTGCCTCCTGGTACTTTGACAGGGCGAAGAAGTAGTTCTCTTCCTCTATCCACTTCGGCTCGATCTCATGGGTCGGACACTTTCCGTCCTCGAGCTCCTTATCCCTGTAAAAACGCTCACACGAGAGGCAGTACCATCCGCTGTAAGAACCCTTGTAAATGTCGTCTTTCTCCTTCATCTTCGACAGGATATCCTGGACGGTTGTTATATGCCTTGCCTCTGTAGTCCGGATGAAGTCGTTGTACTGAATGTTGAGGGCGGCCCAGGTCTTTTCGAACTCTTCCGCCATCATGTCGCAATAATCGAGGGGGCTCATTTTGAGCTCCCTGGCCTTCTTCTCTACGTTATGGCTGTGCTCATCGTTCCCCATCAGGAATCGTGTCCTGAATCCGCAAAGGTTCTTGTACCTGGCGATGACATCGGCAACAACCTTCTCATACGCAGTCCCGAGGTGGGGATTACTGTTCACATAATCTATGGCAGTGGTAATGTAAAATTTCCGATCATCCATGGGATTACCGCTTCATTGTTTTTGCTCAGCCTGCTTCTTTTCCCGGTGAAACTCCTTTAAACCCAGGATTCGTTTTTCTCCGTTCTTACCCTGAAGGGCAACTCTGTCCCTGAAGAAATCGGTCCAGAGGATCCTCTCCTTCCCATCCTTCATACGGACTTCCTTTCCTACGGATGGAAACCTCTTACGGCATCGCTTGTAAAAGCTGTGCTCGTATACGAGGCAGCACATCAACCTCCCACAGCATCCAGAGATATTGCTCGGGTTGAGAGAAAGGTTCTGCTCCTTGGCCGATTTCAGAGTGACCGGTTCGAATTCCGACATGAAGGTCGCACAGCATATCGGCATTCCGCAGCGACCGTAACCTCCCTTTCGTCTCGCTTTATCCCTTACACCGATCTGCCTCATTTTGATGCGCTTCTTGAACTTTTCCGCCATATCCCGTATCAATTCCCGGAAGTCCACACGCTTTTCGGCAGTAAAGAAGAAGCTCAACTTGTTCAAATCGTAGTCACATTCGACATCCACCAGGTTCATCGGAAGCTGTTTTTCGTAAATCTTCTGTTGGCAGACTTTCTTGGCCTCTTCTTCGAGTCTCCTCATCTCACTGAGGCGTTCCTTCTCCTCATCGCTGGCGACATTCAGTATCTGGGTCAAATTTCTACCGTCAGGAGCCCTTTTCCTCCTGGTAAGGTCACCTCTTTGCATCACCTGTCCGATCTCCTTGCCACGTTCACCTTCCACGATGACGTAATCCCCAACCTTGATATCGAGATTCTGGGGATTGGTGTAGAAACCCCTGCGTTTCCCCTTGAATCTAACCTTTACGATATCAGACATTGCTTTTCACCTTACTGCGTCCCAAGTTGAGCGATTTTCTCACTCGATCTGTGTACATCTCTTTGCGACAAAACCGCTCAAATCAGGTAGGTTTAAACGGCATCTCTGCAGGAATATCCGGTAAATTCCACCATCTCGATGCCCGTTTGTGTCCAATAGAAACCAAGCTCTAATTGTAACATAAGGTGCTATTCTTGTCAAAGACATCGTACGTTAATAAATAGTGACCTACATCCCCAGATACTTGGTATAGAAGGAGAGCGCTTCGGCCTGATTTTCCATCCCCTTCAACTGCGCCCGCCCGTCTGAAAATATGATCATGCTCCGGGATCCCATCTTGAAGACAATGTAGTGTCCCTTTACGCTCACTTCGCCTTTCCCCTTCAGTGCCTTAGCATGAACCTCGAGCTCAACGGGTCTTGGTGAAGGAGGGAAGACCTGAAAGGTACCCTCCCCACACGTCGTGACAACGGTCGTTTTGACCTCTTCCTCGAGGTAGGAGTAATCCCCCCGTCCGCAGGTCGGGCAATCGGGGTCTTTCTTCACGTCGATAACGGAATAATTGTCACTCCAGAGATCGAAGGTCAATAGGCCGCTACTTTTACTCTCGCCCTCGCGGACCATGTAACGGATTGCGGTCATGGCCTGATGAGAACCGACTATTACCGGCGTTGAACCGAGAACACCCACAGTCTCACACGTCCCCAATCTCCCTGGTCCGGGAGATTCCGCGAAGAGGCACCGGAAGCACGGGCCTACACCCGGAACGATCAGCATCGTCATTCCCTGCGTCCCAAGGGCGCCGCCATATATCCAGGGGATCGACCTTTTCACGCAGATGTCGTTGATGAGGTACCTTGTCTCCATGTTGTCGGTTCCGTCGATAACGACATCGACATCCCCGACTATCGCCTCGATATTTCGTGGAGAGAGGTGGTTATTTATCGCTTCCACCGTGACCTCACTGTTCATCGACGTGAGGCGTCTCTCGGCGGCCAGAGCCTTCGGTAACCCTTCACGGGCGTCCTTCTCCGTGTAGAGGATCTGTCTTTGAAGGTTCGAGAGTTCTACGATGTCCCTGTCGATAACCCTGATGAAACCCACACCGGCTCGCGTCAGGATAGCGGATGATACGGATCCTGTCGCTCCAATTCCTACAACGGCAACCCGTGAGGAGGTGATTTTTTCCTGTCCACTACCTCCAATCTCCTCGAGGATAACCTGCCTTGAATACCTGTCGTAGTCCCCGATACCCCGATCTGTCATGAGTCCCCCTGGATCGTATGATCGATCTCCTCGAGCCGCTTCCTGGCCTTTAAGTCACCGGGTGTGATACTGATAATCCTTCTATAACATCCCATTGCCCTTTCGAGAGAATTTACCTGGTAGTACGAATCTCCCAGAAGGTGGAGGACTGTTGTGTTATTCGGGTCGAAGAAGAGTGCTTCCTCGAGTGATTTAACCGCTTCGTCGTACCTCTCGATCTCCCGCAAGGCTATTCCCTCCTTGAGCGCATACCATGGATATAGCGACCGAATCCATAGCGCCCTTTCATCACGATAAATAGTCAGATCGAGCGTTGAATTCAGCATGAATTGTATCCTGTCAAAACTTACCCCATCGTATTCTTCGAGCAGCTGAAATATCAAGCCGCGCGGATTCTTTTTCAAGGCCGGTGCTATATTCGGGTTGTCATCGAAGTCAACGTAGGCCGGCTTTTCGGGATAATTTGCCAGCAGGATCGCGTTCAACATGTTATTGAACGCATCTTCCAGCCGGCGGCTGTTGTACGGCTCCCCCTCCTCGAAATCAGCGACGAGCCCCAGGAACACCTCGACCTCCTCCCTGGCTGGAAGGAAAAGATCCATATGATCCTCCAATAAATCCTCGACATACCATGACCGCCGCATCAGCTCGTAGTCGATCATCGTGACATCATGCCGCCTGTCTTCTATGAGCTGGAGGTACATCACAGGAGCATAGAGGTCCCACGTACGAGTCAGGACAACCGCGTCCTTCGATACTGTTGACAGGAAATTGGAGGCGAACTCGTAAGCCATATAGTCCCGACTCCTATCACACACCTGGTAGTTGGATCTCAGTACAGAGAGAGGAAGGAGAAACGAGGCAGCGGCAAATGGGATGGCCAGGGCTGATTTCTTTGAGGCTATCCACTCGGCTACCTGGTAGACCCCTATGGCGATCAGGACGACGACGACAAAGAAGGAGGGGATAAAGTAGGGGTCGATATCGGGTATGTCATAGTTGAGTGAATAGATGAGGTTTGAGAGGAAAAGGATCACGAGAACTATCAACAATGACCTCTTACGCGTGAACAGGAGATATCCGCCTGGAAGAAGGAGAAACAGAAAGAAGGGATTGAACTGGTCTGACAGTAGAAGAAAATAGTCCCCCAGTTTCTGAATGAAGACATCGGTCCCGCCGGAGAACATCCAAACCCTGTATTGCCAGGCCGAGATGTGCCGGATAAAAGATTCGAGATTGGCGGGATTTCCCCAGTTGAGGATGGGATCCTGCACGGACCGTACTGGTATGTAGAGATAGATTGAAAACCCGAGGATGAACGCTGCGACAGAAAAGAAGATGGTCCTCCATTTCTCCCTCTCCCACATCCGTCCCCGGTAGAAGAGGTAGGCAACCATGGGAAGAAGAAGAACGATGCTCATGTGGTTTCCCATGGCGAGTCCCCACACATAGCCGATAGCAGGAAAGGTCCTCTGGAGACCGGTTCCCCGGGGTGAACGGTCTCGACCTTGCTGCCGTAGAAGGGGCCAGGAGAGAAGGAGAATCAGCACGAACAAGAGTATTGCCAGGGTGTAAACTTCCGTCTCCGTTGATACCTGCCACATCGTCCTGGAGAACGCGAAGAGGAGACCGGATACGAGCGAGATGGAATATCTGACTCCCTGTGGCGGCCTCTTTTTACCCTTGTTTCCGCGAATAGCGAGGGCCAGGAAGACGACTATAGCCGTGAGGGTTGAGGCGGCCGAGCCGAAAAGGGCGGACATGAAGTTCATCGAGACTGCCGGAGGGCTGATCTCGGCGAGTGTGAAGAGTCTCCCCAAAAGGGTATAGAGCGGGTATCCGGTAGGGTGGGCAATCCCGAGGAGATAAGAGACCGATATCAATTCCCCGCTGTCGATAAAATTGACGGTAGGTGAGACCGTTCTCGTGTAGACGAAGAGTGATACCCCAAAGAGGATGCCAAAAGGCAAGAATCCCTTCAGGTCTACGATACGAATCCTGCCCCGATTTTCAACCGTTTTCCCCTCAGCCATGATGCGGCATCCATCCTTTTCTTCCCCGGAGATTGGAACTGCGTCACCTTTACCTGTCCATCCCCGGCCCTGACAACGGGCCCGTCGCTTTCTATCCCGACCACCTCGCCGGGTCTTCCCTCAGGTCCATGAAACGTTGGAATCGCTTTAATCCCAAAGAGTCTAAGCCGCTCGCCATCAATGAATGTGAAAGGTCCCGGCCATGGATCAAAGGCCCTCGATTCCAATTCGAGCTGTCCAGGGTCTTTCTCCCAATCGATTTTCGCTTCTTCAACCTCGATCTTTGGAGCAAATGTGACATCACTCTCGTCCTGAGGCTCGGGATGGACGCGCCCGGCTTCCATCATCTGCAGAAGTTCCAGCAATGCCTCGCTCGACAGGTGACTGAGACGCTCGGACAGTTCACCAGCACATTCTCCCTCGTAGATAGGGGTCCTCTTCTGGATCAGTATGCCTCCAGAATCCATCCCCTCGTCCATCTGGAAGATCGTGACCCCCGTCTCGCTATCTCCCGCAAGGATGGATCGTTGAACCGGTGAGGCACCGCGATAGTGGGGGAGCAGGGATGGATGGATACAGACCGACCCGAGACGAGGCAGGGATAGTGTCTCTTCCTTCAATATCTTTCCATATGCTGCAACGACAGAGATGTCCGGGGAGAGTTGACGGATCGATTGCAGAAAATCAGGTGCCGTGGTCTTTGTGGGCTGAAGCAAACAGAGACCCTTATCGAGCGCATCTTTCTTCAAGGGCGTGGACAGGAGTTTTTTACCCCTGCCTGCCGGCTTATCCCCACGTGTCACAACAGCAACTACATTGTGACCGCCACGGATCAGTGCATCGAGAGATGGGATCGAAAATTCGGGCGACCCCCAGAACAGGACGTTCACCCTTACCCTGCCTCCTCCAACTCCTTTTTGATCTTACGCCACTTCCTGACGTGAAACCCCCTTTTCAAAGGTCCAAGGTGATCTATGAAAAGGAGTCCATTGATGTGATCGACCTCATGCTGTACCACTTTGGCCATAAGACCTGTTGCCTCGATCTCTATCTCATTTCCATCGAGATCCAGACCCTTGACGAGGACTTTTTCCGCACGTGCCACGACATCCCGGATGTCGGGAATGCTGAGACACCCCTCCTCCATTTCGTCCCTGCCCTCCGCGCTCAGGATGACGGGATTGATGATAACGAAACCACCCCCGCCATAATCCCCCCCGGGATCACTATCGAGGACGATCACTCTCTCCGAGACACCTATCTGAGGCGCTGCCAGGCCGATTCCTTTGGAAGCGTACATCGTCTCGATCATGTCATCGACGAGTTCCTTGTAAGTCGAATCGATCTGCTCGACGGAACGGCTCTTCTGCCTGAGAACAGGATCTCCCAGATATCTGATCTTCCTCAATGCCACTGTTTACTTACACCCCTTATTTTCCTTCCCTCACACGTGATATTTTTCCCCTCTCCACCACGATCTGAGTGTTATCGGATACCTTGAGGGTGATCTTTTCGTCGTTGAGGGCAGTAATTCGACCGAAGATCCCCCCGGAGGTGATAACCTCGTCACCTTTCTTCAGCGCCGTGACCATCTCCCTGTGACGTTTTTGTTCTTTCTGCTGCGGGCGGATGAGTAGAAAATAGATGATGCCCACCATGGCGATGATGGGTAACATCGATATGAATCCTCCCCCTCCCTCACCAGAAGTCGGTGCAATTGCCATGAGAAGTGCAGGTAAAGAAGTCATTCGTCGTAATCCTTTCTCAGTTGTAATTCTTGATTCAATATGCTTCTAACATTAGATCGACAAAGTCTTTATCGAATAGACCAG
>CAYTWO010000026.1:0-5475 GCA_964442125.1 uncultured Gemmatimonadota bacterium | reverse complement strand
GTCCGGAATCTAATACCATTTAGATTCCCGACGCGTTTCACTTGCGGGAATGACGAATAGTAAGGTCATTCCGGCTCGTCCGGAATCACTAACAATGAGATTTAAACACCACGGAGTGCTTAATCCTATCCACAGCCAAGATATCTATCCAGGAAACCCCGAGACCAGCTTTCGAGCGATCCACCCTCGATCGAATCCCTGATCGCGCTCACTAAATATAGATAAAAACGCAGATTATGTAAAGTCGTAAGCCTCACGCCCAGAATCTCTCCAGCCATGTGGAGATGTCTGACATAGCTCCTGGAAAAAGTCATGCAGGCGTAGCAGTTACACTCCGGATCGAGTGGACCCTCGTCCTTCGCGAATTGCGCGTTCGTTATGGTGTGTCGCCCCGATCTCGTGAAAAAGGTCCCATTTCTGCCCAGGCGGGTCGGGAGAACACAGTCGAACATATCGACTCCGTACCCGACAGCGGTCACGATCTCATCCGGGAAACCCATCCCCATGAGATATCTGGGACTTTCGGGGGGGAAGACCTCTAAAACAGCGTTCAGTGCTTCCCAGGTGAGCTCTCTCGGTTCTCCCACGGAGAGCCCCCCTATCGCCAGACCATCGAACCCGATATCGCAGATCTCCCTGGCGTTTTCCACCCTGAGGTCCATGTAAGTGCTCCCCTGAGAGATCCCGAAGAGAAATTGGCTATAATCGTGAGTCTTCTCTGTCGATTCGTACGCCTTTCTGCACCGCTCAGCCCATTCGGTCGTCCTGCGGCACGCGCGAATCGCTTCGGACCTGTCGACCGGATATTCAGGACATTCATCGAAGGTCATGATGAAATCGGCTCCGAGGGATGTCTCTATCTCTATTACCCGCTCCGGGCTGAACTGGTGGAGCGAGCCGTCTATGTGGGAACGGAATGTCGCCCCATCCTGATCGATCTTTCGGAGGTCAGAGAGGCTCAAGACCTGGTATCCGCCACTGTCGGTCAGTATTGGACCGGACCAACCGGTGAATGCGTGAAGCCCGCCTGCTTCCCTGATCAGTTCGTGTCCGGGGCGCAGGTAGAGGTGATAGGCGTTGTAAAGGAGGATCTGGGCGCCTACTTCTTCGAGCTCGATCGGCGACATCGCCTTTACCGTCCCCTGGGTCCCCACCGGCATGAAGCAGGGGGTATCGATCAGACCATGGTCGGTGGCTAATCTGCCCCTGCGGGCGGCTCCCGAGGTTTTTATGAGTTTGAAGAGGGACATTTGCTATACTGCTACCTGCTATACTGCTATACTATTAACTCAAACAATTATCATCACATCCCCGTAACTGTAGAATCGATATTTCTGCTCGATCGCCTCACTGTAGACATCGAGGATCAATTCTCTGCCAGCGAAGGCGGAAACCAGCATCAGGAGGGTCGATTTCGGGAGGTGAAAGTTCGTCACCAGCCGATCTACCCCCCTGAAGGTGAACGGGGGATAGATGAAGAGATCTGTCCAACCCTCGGAGCCACCCATCATCCCGGAGGCATCGACGATAGTCTCGAGGACCCTCGTTGTCGTCGTCCCGAGGGCCGTAATGGAACCACCATTTCGGCGGGTCCGGTTTATCATCTCGGCCGATTCGGCCGTAATCTTGTAATATTCCGCGTCCATCGAGTGTTTCTTTATCTCCTTATCCCGTACCGGCCTGAAGGTGCCTGGTCCGACGTGCAGGGTGATCGGGATGACCATCACACCCTTCGAAACCAACTCACCAATAACATCATTGTCGAAGTGGAGTCCCGCGGTCGGTGCTGCAACCGATCCTGGAACCCGGGCAAAGACGGTCTGATAGCGCTCCCGGTCCATCGAGTGGTCCGGCCGCTTGATATAAGGTGGTAATGGAACATGCCCGAACCGTTCCAGCATCTCGGAAAGAGAACCGTCGGTCTCGAGCCTGACCAGGCGCTTCCCCTCCTCGAGATTTTCGACCACTTTCACCTCGAGTTCGCCAGGTGAGATCTCGACAACGAGCCCGGTATCCACCCGCTTTGCCGGTTTGACCAGTGCGAGCCATGTATCATCATCCATCTCGTTGATGAGAAATACCTCCACATCCCTGCCCCTGTGATCCTTCCCCAGGAGTCTCGCCGGGATGACTCGCGAGTCGTTGATCACGAGGGCATCCCCCGGTTCGAAATAACGAGTAATGCCCCTGAACTGATCGTGTTTTATTTCACCCGTGTCTCTGCTGACGACCACCATCCTCGAATCTACCCTCGATGGAAGAGGTTCCTGGGCGATCAGTTCAAGTGGTAGTTCGCAGTCGAAATCTTCGATATCCATGTGAATTCAGTGAGTAGTGATGAGTGATTAGTGATATCCTCACCGAAAGAAGAGGTTCAGGATGATCGTAAGGATAACGCTGAGAAGGATAGATGTGACAACCGGAAAGTAGAAGGTGAAGTTCTCACGCTGAATGACGATATCGCCCGGAAGCTTGCCCAGGAAGGGGATCTTCGGGCACAACAGGAGGATTATCCCGATGACAACGATAGTGAGACCGATACCTATCAGGAGCTTGCCGAAAAATCCAGAGAACTGAAGCATCAGGTCAACACTCACCCCCGATCAATCGAAGAGACCTTCCTGTTGAACTCCGTCCTGTGAAACGCCGAGGTATTTATAAGCCCTCTCGGTAGCCCGCCTTCCCCTCGGGGTTCTCTCGATAAATCCGTTCTGGATCAGGTAGGGCTCATATACTTCCTCGATCGTCTCGCCCTCTTCTCCAACCGCGACCGAGAGCGTGTTGATCCCGACGGGTCCTCCGTTGAACTTCTCGACCAGAACCTTGAGAATTCGGCCATCCATCGCGTCCAGACCGTTCTCGTCCACCTCGAGCATCTGCAGAGCACTCCCGGCGACATCCGCGGTGATGACACCGCTGGCCTTGACCTGGGCGAAGTCCCTGATCCGCTTCAGCAACCGGTTCGCCACCCTTGGGGTTCCCCTCGCCCTCTGGGCGATTTCGCAGACACCACCTTCGTCGACCTCCACCTCGAGTATCCTGGCCGAACGGCGGACGATCTCCCGGAGCTCCTCGATATCGTAGAAGGAGAGCCTTTCCACGACACCGAACCTCGCCCTCAGTGGTGATGTCAGGAGTCCAGCACGCGTTGTAGCGCCCACGAGCGTGAATGGCTCAAGGTTGATCTTCAGGGAACGGGCGTGCGCCCCACGGTCGATCAGGATGTCTATAGTGAAGTCTTCCATTGCGGGGTAGAGATATTCCTCCACAGTGTTGTGAAGCCTGTGGATCTCATCGATGAAGAGGATGTCGCCCGCCTTCAGGTTGGTCAATATACCCGCCAGATCACCCGGTTTCTCGAGGACCGGTCCGGACGAAGCCCTGATGTTCACACCCATCTCCCTCGACATAAGGAGCGCAAGTGTAGTCTTCCCCAGACCCGGGGGACCATAGAACAGGCAATGGTCGAGCGCCTCTCCACGTTGCCTTGCGGCCTCGATGAAGACGATGAGGTTCTCCTTCAACTTCGATTGCCCCGTGAACTCATCGAAGGATAGCGGCCTCAGGGAGGTATCGAGATCCTTCTCTTCTTCCCGCGGGATCGGATCGGTTATTCTTTCGTCATCTGCTTTCATCTATATAAGATCTACTGCTACCGGATCGTCCCAAGCGCCTTCTTGACGATCTCCTCCGTGCTTATTTCTTCCTCGACCTCTCGGATCACCTCTCGTACCGACTTTCTCGCCATCGTCGTGGAAAATCCGAGGGCGACCAGGGCTTTGATGGCCTCTTCCTCTTCCCTACGGAAATCGAGTCTTCCGACGGGTCTAACGAGATCGGGGAACTGATCCCTCAAATCGACCGTGAGCCGTTCTGCTGTCTTGCGACCGATGCCGGGAATAGCAGAGAGAACGTCGATGTCCTGCTCCTGGAGGGCTTCGACGAACCGCAATGGAGGAAGGCTGGAGAGGATACCAAGAGCTATCCGCGGACCGATCCCCCTCACCCCGATGACCTTGATGAAGACCACCTTCTCCTCGTTCGTAATGAAGCCATAGAGGTGGAGCGCATCCTCCTTGACGTTCAGGTATGTCTTGAGCCTGACCTCGTCACCGACTTCTCCGATGCTTTCGTATGTGCTCATCGGGATATATACTTCGTAGCCGATCCCACCACAGAGGACCTGGACAAGGGCTGGTTCCTTATAGAGAATCGCTCCTTCGATATAGCCGATCAAGATCTGCAACCTCATTGAAGCATTTCGATCACCCTCCAGTGATCGAAAGGTTCTTCATCCGGTTTTCGTGACAAAGGGCAACCGCCAGTGCGTCGGTCGCGTCGAGCGGAGCACCCGAACCGCCAAGGTTCAGAATCACGGAGACCATACGCTGGACCTGCTCTTTGCTGGCTCCACCGTTACCAACCACTGATTTCTTGACCTCTCGTGGTGTGTACTCGAAGATCTCGACACCCTTCTCTGCGGCCGCAAGAAGGGCGATCCCGACCGATTGTCCCATCGCGATGAGAGCTTTGACGTTATTGCCGTAAAACGGGCGTTCGACCACCACACAATGGGGTTTTATCGTATCGATTAACTCGATGAGTCGCTGATAAATGGTAAGGAGGCGTTGCGGTATGGGATCATTACTCTTGGCGCGAATCACACCCCACTCCACCACGGCCAGGTCGCCTGATTCAACGCAGATCACCCCGTAGCCGGCGACAATACTACCCGGGTCAATTCCTAGTATGACCTGTTTCCCACCTCTGTCCCTGCCGCTAGTCAGACTGAGACTCGAGGCTCCTGATAATTTCCTCGTCGATGTCAAAGTTCGATGAGACCCGTTGAACGTCGTCCTGATCTTCAAGCGCTTCCATCAGATTGAGGACCTTCTCGGCGTCTTTTCCCTCCACCTTTACGGTATTGTTGGGAATCATGCTGACCTCAGAGTCTCCGAAACCGATCCCCTTGGCCTCGAGTTTGTCCTTTACCGCAATAAAATCCTGGCTCGACGTCACTATGATGAAAAATTCATCCTCCGTGAGCACATCCTCCGCACCGCTCTCGAGGGCGACGTCGAGGATCGCGTCATCTTCATAGCCCTTCGAGTCGATATATATCTGACCCTTTTGTGTAAACATCCAGGCCACGCACCCATTCTCGCCAAGGTGGCCTTCATGTTTTGAAAACAGATGTCTAATTTCGGCCACAGACCGATTTTTGTTATCGGTGAGAACCTCTACGTATATCGCAACACCACCGGGACCGTACCCCTCATAGACAGCCGATTCATAACTCGCGCCCGGGAGCTCACCGGTCCCCTTTTTGATCGCCCGCTCGATGTTATCCATGGGCATGTTGACTGCCTTGGCGTTTTCGAGCGCCGTCCTCAGCCGCGGGTTCGCCTCCGGGTCACCACCACCTTCCCTCGCCGCGGTCGTGAGTTCCCGGATAACCTTATTGAACACCTTTGC
>CAYTWO010000025.1:7012-27845 GCA_964442125.1 uncultured Gemmatimonadota bacterium | reverse complement strand
CTCAACTTAGGTCGTATATACCGCAGAGAGGGTTTTTGCCTTCGTCACCTGTTAGAGGACCAGATCATTTCCCCTTTACCTTGTGTCCAGACTCCCTGGGGGGAGGCCTGATTCTTGTCAAAAAACGGTTACCGCGAATTAAGTGCGCGCATCGAAAAGGGGCTTTTCGACAAAGCATATCTCTTTAGTGGCCGGGATAAAGATCGCAAAGGTGAAGCGATCTCCAGCCTCGAAGCGGCCCTCAAATCGTCATGTGAGGGCTCTCTATCGGTCATCAGGGTCAGGGTCGATGAGAGTACGCCAGAGGAGATCGCCGCACATCTCTTTACCCTTCCTCTGTTCGAAAAATGCAAGTTGATAATAATCCCCCTGGTCGACTCCGCTGATAAGGGCTCAAGGGACATCCTGCTCGATTTTGTGAGTAACCCTTCCGAGGGATTGTATCTGGTGGCATGTACCGATTTGTCATCGTGGGAGTTATCCAGGAAGGGATCGGCGTTTCTGAAGAAATTCAAGGACCTGGTCGGTCTTTTCGATTTTCCACCGCCACGTGAGGCGGAACTCAGGGGAAGAGCGAGAGACCTGGTAGAGAATCTTGGTTTTCATATCGAGGATGACGCCCTCGAAAAGGTCCTGACCAGTTCTGGCAATGATTTTGATACTATCAGGAGCGAGATGGAGAAGCTCTCCCTCTTCATCGATCCCGGAGGAAAAGCGGGATTGAAGGAAGTCGACAGCGTCATCAGCCGTGGTGGGGATGTTGACGTCTGGGAACTGGCCGATGCCATCAGCCGAAGGGATACGGGCAGGGCACAGGTAATAATGCATGGGCTCCTGATATCTGGAGAGAAACCCGTGCAGATTATCGGCGCTCTCTGGTACAATATGGTTCGAATGGCATGGTGCCGGACCTTGCTCGATTCAGGTGCCGATGAGGGTGAGATCGGGAACCGCCTGAACATAAAGAACTGGAGATTAAAGAAATTGCTCTCGCAGGCGAGCGGTTTTTCTGTAGAGGAGTATCACGCAATTCTGAACATCCTGTTCGAACTCGATGTAGCCGTGAGATCGAGAGGCGGAGATATAGAGCCTGTTTTTTCCAGGGGGGTCGCGGAGATGGTCCATGGTCTTGGAGGGAGGGTATGAGGTGGTCCGTGTAGTGGCCTGTATCTCGATAGCTGCCTTCTCGCTCCTGTTTCAAGGATCACAGGTCTTCCTGTATGGCCAGGCGGATAAAGAGGGAAAAGAGGAGGAGAGTCCCGGCACATACAAGGAAGTACTGAAGGAGAGGGTGGGGGAGGTGGCCGAGTACCGATACAAAGGGTATGTGGAGTCAAAGACGGATCAGGGAGACAAGGATCAAGCGATGTTGAGACTGGCTCTCTACAGGTATTTCCTGGGAGATTACGCCGGATCGGAATTCTACCTGAGGAGACTGGTCAAAAGGTACGAAGAATCGGAATTGATAGGAGAAGCGAAGCTCTGGATGGGTCGGACATACCTGGCCAGGGGCGAACTGAGGGCCGCCCTGGTCGAATTGCGGGAAGGACTCAAAAGGCTGGAAGATTCTGAAGACGCCAGTGACGATCTGATAGGCAGGTATCTGTTCTGGATAGGAGAGTCGTGCCTGAGAAACCAGAAGGTGTCGGAGGCCGGGGACTATTTCGGGCGGCTCGCCGAAAGGCTTCAGGACCAACAGATTACAAGTGTCCCGACAGGGAGATTCGAGGAAGCCTGTCGGTCCCTGGGGATGAGAGACCTAATTGAGGGTCTTGACGGAAGAGAGGAGAGCGTATCTGCGACGGATCCTTCACGACCGTATGCTGTTAAAACCGGCGATAAAGCTTACTTCGTGCAGGTCGGTTCATTCTCCGCTCGCGAGAACGCGGCAGCTCTGGTCCTGGCCTTGAAAGATGCAGGTCTTATCGCGAATATCCATCCTGTGGAGGTCGCAAACGGGACCTACTACAGGGTTATGCTGGGAGGATTTGAAAGCAGGGGGAAGGCGGAAGAAATCGCAGGTAAGGTCATGGAAGAAGGATATGGCAAGACCATCATCGAAGAGAGAAAGTAAGCGAAAAGAGATGGGGACCCCCCTTATGAGGCAGTATCTCGCGATCAAGGAGCGATACAGGGACTCGATCCTCTTCTTCAGGATGGGAGATTTCTACGAGATGTTCTATGAGGACGCGAAAGTCGGGTCGGAGATCCTCGGGATAGCTCTGACATCTCGTAACAACGGCAGGGCGGGTCGCGTCCCTCTGGCCGGGGTTCCGGTCAAGGCCGCCGAGGAATACATAAACAGGCTCGTTCGGTCCGGTCAGAAGGTCGCCGTGTGTGAGCAGGTTGAAGATCCCCGCACGGCAAAAGGGGTTGTCAAGAGAGAGGTCGTCGAAGTCATTACGCCCGGCACCATCATGGCGCCCGGGCTACTTTCGACAAAGGTCAACAATTACCTGGCCGCTATATATCGCCTGGGTAGCACATGCGGGCTGGCGTACATCGACCTTTCGACCGGTGAGTTCTGGGTGACCGAGCTGGATGTTGGAGAGGTGAAGGACGAACTCGCCCGGGTAGATCCCGCAGAGATTGTCGTTCCAGAGGATGAGATTGATGAGTGGAGGGACCTGTGTCCGCCCGCTTCATCGATTACCCCCTTCCAGGGATGGGCATTCGGCTTAGATTCGGCGGCGGACGTGATAAAGAGGCATTTTGGAGTCGTGGCCCTCGAGGGATATGGTTGTGGGGAGCTGAGAATAGGGGTGTCGGCGGCCGGCGGGCTGCTGACTTATATCGGTGAAGTTCAGCCAAACGGTATGAACCAGATCAAATCTCTCCGCACCTATGATCCGACTCAATCGATGATCCTGGACGTGAAGACTATCGAGAACCTGGAACTCCTGAAGCCGTTGAGAGGGACAGGGACGAAGGGGACGCTCCTTGGAGCGATAGACATGACGGTTACACCGATGGGAGGCAGGTTGTTGAGGAGGTGGATCCTTCAACCGCTGATGGCGATCGAGGAGATCAACTTGAGACAATCTTCCCTGGAAGAACTCCGCGACATCCCGCCTTTGCGCAGAGATGTCCGTTCTCTTCTGAAGAGGTTCTCCGATCTCGAACGTGTCTCCTCACGGGTTGCTTCCGGGAGGGCCGGACCGAGAGATCTTCTCTCCCTGAAAGAGTCGATCCGTGTCGTTCCGGAGATCGATTCAAGGATGGAAGATGAATCGCTTGAAAAGACATGGACGGTTGTAGGCAGGTTGGAGGCACTGCAGCAGGTGGCTGATTTGATCGAGAGGGCGATCGTGGATGATCCTCCATCGAAAGCGGGTGAAGGTGGGTTGATTCGCGATGGCTATGACCCGGAACTCGACAGGTTGAAGGATATAGCAAAAAACGGTAAGGAGTGGATTACCGGTCTTCAGAAGGAGGAGCGGAGAAAGACCGGCATCCAGTCCCTCAAGGTCGGGTTCAACAGAGTTTTCGGATATTACATCGAGGTGAGCAAGACAAACCTCGACAAGGTCCCGGCCGAATATATCCGCAAGCAGACCCTGGTCGGGGGGGAGCGATTTGTCACAGAGGAGTTGAAGGAAAGGGAGGTGGAGATACTGGGGGCGGAGGAAAGGGCAAACACGCTCGAGTACCAGATATTTTCAGATATCCGTGATAAGGTGGCACACCGTGTCGACGCGATCCAGAGGTTGGCCGGCTCGATTGCTGCGCTCGACGTCCTCTGCAGCCTGGCAGAAGTGGCCCATAAACGGGGCTACTGCCGCCCGGTGGTCGACGAGAGCGGAAGGATTTCGATCAAGGAGGGACGGCATCCTGTGGTCGAGCTTCTCGTGCAGGAGGAGAAGTTCGTCCCCAACAACACATCAATGGATGCGGCTGGGGATCAGGTCATCATCCTGACCGGTCCCAACATGGCCGGGAAATCGACATATCTCAGGCAGGTCGGACAGATAGTTCTAATGGCGCAGATGGGCTCTTTCGTGCCGGCTGCGAGCGCTGAAATCGGGATCGTCGACCGCATTTTCACGAGGGTAGGCGCTGTGGACGATCTAGCCGGTGGTCAGAGCACCTTTCTTGTAGAAATGACCGAAACGGCAAACATCCTGAACAATGCTACACGGAAGAGCCTCGTCCTCCTGGATGAGGTCGGCCGAGGGACCAGCACTTTTGACGGCTTGTCGATCGCCTGGGCCGTAACCGAGCATCTCGCAACCAGCTTGCCGGTCGCCGCAAGGACCATTTTCGCGACCCATTACCATGAGCTTACCGAACTGGCCTCTCGCTACCCACAGGTCAGAAACTACAACGTTCTCGTGAAGGAATGGAAGGGAAAGGTCATTTTTCTGAGGCGGATCGAGGAGGGGCAGAGTGATCGCAGCTATGGCGTAGAGGTCGCACGGATTGCGGGGCTCCCGGCGGAGGTTGTCGAAAGGGCCAGGGAGATCCTGGTTACCCTGGAGTCGGGTCGGTTGACAGGGCGGTCGATCGCTGATGTCCCCGCGAAACGGGCAAATGGGGCACGGATACAACAGATGACACTGTTCGAAGAAACAGAGGTGCGGGTTATGGAGACATTAAGGACGCTTTCACTCGATGGAATTACGCCCCTCGAAGCGCTCAATATCTTGCAGGAGTTACAGGACGAATTGAAATAGACCAATCTGGAGGGAACGGAGGACATTCATGTTATTCAAAAGGGAAAAAGATCTCTGTGACAGCGTGTTGGAAGCGATTGGCTGGACCCCACTCCTCCGGCTTAAAAAGGTCCTTGATGGGGCGAGGACGAAGGTCTACGGCAAGGCGGAGTTCCTCAATCCGTGCTCGAGCCTGAAGGATCGGATCGGGATAGCGATGATCGAAGACGCGGAGAAGCAGGGAATCCTGAAACCAGGGGGGACCCTTGTCGAAGCCACAAGCGGCAATACAGGAGCCGCGCTGGCCATGGTTGCAGCCAGGAGGGGTTACAGGGCCATCTTCACCATGCCGGACAAGATGAGCACGGAGAAGATCGGCCTGTTGAAGGCCTTCGGGGCGGATGTGATCGTGACTCCGACTGCGGTGCCTCCGGATTCTCCTGAAAACTACCTGAACGTAGCAAAAAAGATCGCCGAGGACACGCCGAATTCATTCTATGTCAATCAGTTCTACAATATGACCAATCCTGACGCCCATTATCGATCGACGGGTCCCGAAATATGGGAGCAGACAGGCGGGGAAATAGATTATTTCGTTGCGGGAATGGGAACGGGGGGGACGATATCGGGGGTAGGGAAGTTCCTGAAAGAGAAAAATCCAGGGATCAGGATCGTGGGAGCGGATCCAAAGGGATCGATAATAAAGGAGTTTTTCGAGACGGGAAAGCTGGGTGAGGGGAGAGTATACAAGGTCGAGGGCATAGGGGAGGACATGATCCCGGGAGCCCTGGATGTCGGCGTCCTCGACGACGTGCGAAGCGTCACCGATAAGGAGTCGTTTACGATGGCCAGGAGGCTTGGGCGGGAGGAAGGGATCTTCGTGGGTGGATCGAGTGGCACAGCCGCCTTCGTGGCAGTTCAGCTGGCCAAAGAGATAGACGACGAAAATGTCGTTATTGTATTTATCCTGGCCGACACGGGTGACCGTTATCTGTCGAAGTTTCATTCCGACGAGTGGATGCGTGAAAATCGCTTCCTCGAGGTTGAGAAGGTAGAGGTGGGAATCCTGGTGGAGTGCAAGGGTGAGGAGATTGAGGCTTTGCTCTATGTTGAACCGCAGACTCTCGTTAGGGAAACGCTTAACTTGATGAAAGATAAAAACATTTCTCAGGTCCCTGTACTTGAAGAGGGTGAGTCGGTTGGAAGTGTCGTCGAGGGAAGTTTAATGAATAAGATCCTTTCAGATACGGCCATCCTGGACAAGGAAGTCCGAGAGGTCATGGATGACTCCTTCCCCGTGGTCGAATATTACGAAAACCTCAAAAGTATCGCGAAATCTTTCACACGGAAGAACCCCGCTGTCCTTGTTCGTGAAGCGGGTCGAATCGTCGGGATCCTGACCAAGTATGATTTCGTTCACTTCCTGAGTGGCGGATAGGATAGTGATTAGTGCATAGTAAATGGTGAGTGGTTGGATGATCCCGTACTCGAACACCATGTTTACTAGATAAGACAACAATGACCGGCAAGAAAGCGAGAAAATCACGAGTATCAAAACACCTTAAAGGTGTGGAAATTTCCCGGGGAGTGAAATCTACCTGGAACGAGATGGTCACCCTGAGACGTACTTTTCACCAGTATCCCGAGTTGGCATTCGAGGAAAAGCAAACGGCTGCGGCAGTTGCAGATCGATTGAAACAATGGGGGTATGAGGTGAGAGAGGAAATTGCCGGGACCGGGGTGTGTGGCTACATGAAGGGGATAAAGAAGGGGAAAGTTGTTGCGGTCCGGGCAGACATGGACGCTCTCCCCATTCAGGAAAAAGGAAATAAAGGGTATAAATCGCGCCACAAAGGGATCATGCATGCCTGCGGCCATGACGGTCATGTTGCCATTGCCCTCCAGGTCGCGAAACTCGTTGCCAGGGAGAGGGAGTCACTTCGAGGCGGCGTCAAGTTTATTTTTCAGCCTGCCGAGGAGAGTCCGGGCGGCGCTCTGCCTATGATAGAGGAGGGCGTTCTCGGAAATCCCGCCGTCGACTTCATCCTGGCGCTTCACCTCTGGAACCATCTCCCGGTCGGATGGGTTGGTATACGTGGAGGCCCCATGATGGCCTCGGCTGATATAATCAAGATGAAAGTGACAGGAAAGGGGGGGCATGGGGCCTCCCCCCATCATACAGTGGATGGGATTCTGGTCGCTTCCCGGATCGTCGATGCCCTCCAGAGCATTGTAAGCCGTTCAGTGGATCCTACCGAGCCCTCGGTGCTCACAGTGGGAACGATAAAAGGAGGCAGGAATTTCAATGCCATTGCCGAGGACGTAGAGATGACGGGGACCACCCGTGCCTTCAGCGATTCCGTCAGGAAAAGCTTCCCTGTTCTGATCCGAAAAGTTGCGGGGGGGATAGCCAGGGCTCATGGGGCAAAATTCAGGCTCGATTACATCTGGAATTATCCACCCCTCGAAAACAATGACGAGATAGCCCGAATTGTGGCGGGAGAGGCCGGAGAAGTCGTTGGACAAAGCAAGGTCATCGATCCCGGGCTTCAGATGACAGCCGAGGACATGTCGTATTTCCTGAGGGAGGTCCCGGGTTGTTTTTTCTTTGTCGGAGCACACAACCCGAAATGGGAGAATGAGATTCCGCACCATAGCCCCTGGTTTGATTTCGACGAAAGGGCTATGCTGGTGGGTGCGGAAATTATCTTGCGGGGAATAAAGGCCCTTACTTCCCCGGATTGTTCTTTTGAACTGGGGTGGGTTAGTGAGTAGTGATCGGGAAGAGAGCGCGGGGTAGAGTTCAACTTAGGTTCATGGAAGGGACTATTAACCGTTCTCCACTATGGAGAAATAGCCAATGAATAACCAATGTGATGAGATCAGGGTAAATGTCGTCCTGCAGGCGGGATTGAGGAAGTACGGTGAGGGTACGCGGGAGAGAACGGTCATCCTGCCGGCAGGCGCGACGATAGGTGATCTCATAGGGAAACTCCGTATGGAAGAGGAAGATGTCTGGATGATCGGTGTCAACGGGGTCCTCGGTAAAAGGGAGAATCTACTCAGTGAGGGCGACAGGGTCGAGTTTTATGAACCTGTCGCTGGAGGCTAAGTGCAAAGATGGCGGGAAGCGCGGGATATTGTGGTAGAATTCTCAGGGTGAACCTCACGAAGGGGGTTATATCCCGGGAGGATCCGGACGATGCATTTTACCGCACGTATCTGGGCGGGAGAGCGCTGATCGCGAACTACCTGCTCAAAGAGGTTGAGCCGGGTGTAGACGCACTCTCTCCCGAAAACCTCCTGATATTTGCCTGTGGACCTCTGACGGGGGCACCGGTATCTGGGAGCGGAAGGAATAGTGTAGGGGCAAGGTCTCCCCTGACCGGCGGTTACGGAGACGCTGAGGCGGGTGGTTACTGGGGAGCGGAGCTCAAGAGGGCGGGATACGACGCCTTGATTGTCGAGGGTAAGAGTGAAAAACCGGTGTACATCCACATTGAAGGAGATTCCGTCGGCATCAGAAACGCAAGCTCGATCTGGGGGAAGGTAACGGGAGAGACCGAGGCGAGGATAAAGGAAGAATGCGGTGATAAGGGGACACGGGTCTGTCAGATCGGACCGGGGGGAGAAAAGAGAATCCGGTTTGCCTGTATCGTCAACGACCTTCACCACTTCGCGGGTCGTGCCGGAATGGGTGCGGTAATGGGATCGAAAAACCTCAAGGCGATCGCTGTGAAGGGCAGTGGAAATGTCCCGGTGGCTGACGAGAAGGTCTTTAAGGATACGACAAACTGGCTTCGTGACAATTTCGAAGACCTGTGCGCGGGGTTGAGAGAGACAGGAACACCTGGAATTCTTTTCCCTCTCCATCTGGCAGGTGGTCTCCCGACTCGCAATTTCAGTGAAGGCTGCTTCGAGAGTGCTGAATCGATCAGCGGGGAGGCCATGAATGAGGAGATACTGGTCGGAGATGAGACATGCTTCGCGTGCATGGTGAGGTGTAAACGAGTGGTAGAAGTAAAGGATCCCTGGAGGGTCGACAGGCAGTATGGAGGACCTGAGTACGAGAGCCTCTCAGCCCTCGGATCCAACTGTGGAGTCTCGGATATCCGATGCCTGGCGAAGGCTAACGAGTTCTGCGCCGCCTATGGCCTCGACACCATTTCTGCGGGGAATGCCATTTCTTTCGCTATGGAGTGCTTCGAGAAGGGAATCCTCACCAGGGACGACACGGGAGGGCTCGATCTGTCGTTCGGAAGAGGGGAAGAGATGCTCGAGTTGCTGGGGATGATCGTGGAGAGGAGAGGGATCGGGGATCTGCTGGCCGAAGGGCCATATGTCGCTGCCCATGAGATAGGTCCTGAGGCCATGGAATGTGTCATGCACGTAAAGGGACAGGGGGTCCCGATGCATGAGCCCAGGTACAAGATGGGCCTCGGTCTGGGATATGCGGTATCTCCTACCGGCGCTGATCATTGTCACAACCTTCACGACTCTATCTACTCGAAGGAGGGAGGGGCTATGCGCCAGATGAGGGCGCTTGGCATATTAAAGCCGCTTCCCGTTGACGATCTGAGTCCCGACAAGGTCCGCCTCTTCCTGTACGAAACGGACTGGAGACACATGTTCAATTGTCTCGTGATGTGCTATTTCCTCCCTTATGATCATCACAGGGTGAGAGACCTGCTCCGGGGGGCAACCGGCTGGAACTCGACCGTATGGGAACTCATGAAAGTTGGAGAGAGGGCGATCCATTTGACCCGGGCATTCAATTTTGTCTCTGGATTTACGGGTGAGGATGACTGGCTGCCGGCCAGGTTCTTCGAGCCATTCAAGAGCGGCCCACTCGAAGGTGTCGCCATAAATGAGGAGGAGTTGATGCAAGCCCTCCAGACATACTACGGGATGATCGGCTGGGACAAGGAAGGTATCCCGCGCAAGGAAAAGCTTGAAGAACTTGACATATCATGGGTTTCTTCTATCCTTGAAACATGACTGACAGCACGAATGACCAAACCATGTAACGACAATCAAGCGAGGTAACGATGAACCGTACCATTATTTTCCTGGCCATCTGCATCGGGTTCGTAATTTTTCTCTCCTCGGACTATTTTGTCCGCTCCGAGGACGCTGCGAACCTCCTCGAGGTCGATGTACGAGGGCTGGTCGTTGATCCCGCCACAAATTCTCCTATAGTCATTCTTGTCGGGAAAGAATTCAAGAAGGCACTGCCTATTTTCATAGGGAACGGAGAAGCCGGGGCGATAGCAAGGGGAATGGAGAATGTCGAGACTGTCCGCCCGTTGACACATGACCTGATCAAGAGCATCCTCGACGGGCTGGAAGCCAGAGTAGAGCGAGTGGTAGTTACAGATTTAAAAGATAATGTCTTCTTTGCACAGATCATCCTCCAGCTCGGAAAATCAGAGACGATCATCGACAGCCGACCCAGTGATGCGATAGCACTCGCGGTGAGGATGGGATCTCCGATATATGTCACCAAAGAAGTAATGGAGTCGTCATCGAGTACCAATCTGACCGGCTGGGCCGTTGAGGAGAGCCTGGCGAAGCATTTTGGATTCAAGGTCCAGAACGTCAGTGAGGGCCTTCTGGAAGCAATGGGTGCCGACACTCGAGAAGGAGTTCTGGTCTCTTTTGTCGAGGATGGGAGCTCTGCAGATAAAGGAGGCCTCAGCCGGGGAGATATAATTGTGAACATTCAGGGTACGAAAGTTACCGACGTCGAAGAATTCGACGAGTTGCTCGTAGGTTTATCGAAAAGCGAAGGGATCAGCATGGTTGTCTCGAGTCTCAAAGGAAGGAAGGAGATCAATTTGATCCCGGAGAAAGGGGAACGGTAAGACCTGATGAACCGGGAAATTGCCGACGGCGAGGGAAGGGAATCAAGGGGAAAGAGGGCCCTTGTTACGGGTAGTGCCAGCGGGATCGGGAAAAGAGTAGTCGAGAGGTTTGGGGAGTCCGGCTGCCGGGTCGCGATCAATTACCTCACGAGCGCCGACGCTGCAAAGGGGCTGGCTTCGGAACTGTCGGAGAAGGGTGTTCCAGCACTTGCGCTGCAGGCAGACGTAACCGTTGAAGGCGAGGTCATGGCTATGATGGAGGAGATCGAGGCAGAATGGGGTGGTCTCGACATCCTGGTCAACAATGTCGGGGACTTTCTTGTGAAATCTATCTCCCGGTTGAAGAGCTCCGAGTGGCACATGATCCTCGACAGTAACCTTCACAGTGCTTTCTATTGCAGCAAGTACGCTATTCCGATGATGCGGAAGGGTGGTTGGGGGAGGATAATCAACATGGCTTGGACAAATGCCGAGTATGCGAAATCAGCGCCCGACACTACTCCGTATGATATAGCCAAGACAGGCGTCGTTACCCTGTCGAAATCGCTGGCCGTAGAGGAAGCCGGCCACGGGATTACCGTGAACGTAGTCTCTCCAGGAGTGATCGCTAACACCAGGCTGTCGGGAAAAAAGAGGGATGAAATCCTGGAGGAGATTCCGGCCGGCCGGCTTGGTACACCGGATGATGTGGCCGAAGCGATCCTGTTTCTTGCCTCGGAGAAGTCTTCCTATATCACGGGAACCACTCTGACCGTTGGAGGGGGGTGGCACCTGGGACGATACCGCTATTACAGAGAATCGAACCTTTGAGTGTAGACTTCCGGGCAAATCAGGACCGCTTGAGGGACTTCCCTTCCTGTGAAGGGATTTTTTGTTGTTGAGATCGAGAGGATCGGTGGGTTATGCCGGCAGAAAATAAAGTTGTTCTCGTGACAGGAGGTGGCAGAGGGATCGGCCGGTCGATATCGCTGGAATTCGCCGGTGCGGGATACGCAGTGGCGGTCGCCTCCGAGGTGGAGAAGGAAGTGGAGGGTGTGCGGAAGGAGTGTGTAGAGAGAGGCGCTGAATCGCGGGCTTTTACGGTGGATGTCCGGGATGAACGGGCCGTGAGGCGGATGATAGATGATACGGTTACGCGACTCGGTTCTCTCGACATACTTGTCACGTCTGCAGGGGTGATCGACCTGGCTCCAGTTATCGAAACGAGGTTGTCAGCCTGGGAAGATATCGTTGCCGTTAACCTTACAGGGACGTTTCTCTGCGTCAGGGAAGGAATTAAGGAGATGATGAAGAAGGGCTGGGGAAGGATCGTCTGTGTCTCTTCACTTGCAGGGAAGACCGGAAGCAGGTTTGGGGCGGCATACAGCGCGTCAAAGCATGGAGTACTCGGTCTGGTGAAATCTCTGGCATTGGAGGTAGCCGCCAAAGATATAACGGTGAATGCCATTTGCCCGGGATTCGTCGAGACAAGGATGGCGGAAGAGGTGAAACCGATTGAGGCACGGCTATATGGCGTAGATGTGAACGAACTCATCGAGGAGCGTATCAAACATATTCCTATAGGTCGCTACCTGCAACCTGACGAGATCGCTCCCCTGGTTCTCTTCCTAGCGTCGGATCAAGCCTCTGGGATTACCGGGCAGTCTATCAATGTCGATGGCGGAATGCTGACGGAGTAAGAATGGTGTCGATGGACGCGGGAAATCGAAGAGGAACTGGGAAAGACGATCGCGCCCCGTTGGTTGGCGCCCACCTTTCCATCATGGGAGGCATACACAGGTCTGTAGATAGGGCCTCGGAGCTTGGGTGCCTTGCGTTTCAGATCTTCACGAAGAACAGCAATCAATGGCAGGGAAGGGAGATACCGGAGGAGGAGGTGCGGGAGTTTCGGAGCAAAGTCGATGAAGGGGGGTTCTCCCATGTGGTCGCCCACGATTCTTACATAATCAACGTGGCTTCTCCGGAGGAGGTCCTGCGCAAGCGCTCGGAAGAGGCCCTTGCTGATGAGGTTGAGCGGTCCAACCTCCTCGGGCTCGATTATATGGTCATGCACCCCGGTGCGCATCGGGGCGATGGGGTGGAAGTCGGTCTGGAACGGGTGGCAGGATCCCTGGAGTGGATCCTGGAGCGCTCCCCGGAAGGTGGAGTAAAGATCTTACTCGAGACCACAGCCGGTCAGGGGTCGTCCCTAGGGAGCCGGTTCGAGGAGTTAAGCTGGCTTATCGACCGACTCGAGGCAGGTGACAGGATAGGGGTCTGCCTAGACACGTGTCACGTTTTTACTGCCGGTTATGACATCCGGGACCGGAAGTCGTACGAGAAGACAATGAACGAGTTCGACGATGTGGTCGGATTGGATCGGCTAAAGCTCATTCATCTAAACGACACCCTGAAGGAGTTCAGTAGCCATGTCGACAGGCACCACCACATCGGTGAGGGGAATATCGGGCTCGATGGGTTCCGACAGTTCATGACGGACGAGAGGCTCGGAGACCTCCCGATGATCATCGAGACTCCGAAGGGTGAAGACGATAAAATGGACCGGAAAAACCTCGCCGTTTTGCGTAAGCTCGCCATGTAGTGAGATATGTCCCCATCCCACTGTATATTTGTGTCATACCTGCTGGGATGCCCCTGAAAGGCTTTACGTCCGCTCGAGGAGACCCACTACAGGAGATCCTCCAGGGAATTGGCGATATTCCCGCAGATATTTCAATTGACAAAGCAGAGAGGGCATTTTATTGTCTGAATGGCCCGTTTCTTGGTGAGCCTGCTCGTATTAACGGTGACGTATCTCAGGAGTCGTGGAATGTTCAAAGAATCCGGGATTTGAGGAATCATTAACGATGACGAACGGTATTATCACACTCACAACGGATTTCGGTACCCGGGATTACTATGCAGGGGCGACCAAAGCCGCGGTCCTTGCCATAAACCCGAATGCAAGACTGGTCGATATTTCGCATGAAATCCCTCCAGGAGACGTTCGTTATGGTGCATACATGATAGCTCAAACCTGTCCATACTTCCCATCCGGCACGGTCCATCTTGTCGTCGTCGATCCGGGCGTTGGAGGTAACCGAAGACCGATAGCCCTGCAGAGCGACGCGGGGACATTTGTCGGACCTGATAACGGGATATTCACATCCCTTTTCGAGAACTACAGGGTCGACATGGTTGTTGAGATCAAGGAAAAGAGGTATTACCACGAAGAGGTCTCCCCAACCTTTCATGGCAGGGATATTTTTGCTCCCGTTTCCGCCCATCTCTCGCTTGGATCCATTGATCTTCGAGACCTGGGATCACCCGTAGAGGATCCCGTCATGCTTGAGCGCAATGAACCGGCTGCAGGGAAAGATGTTATCCATGGGAGCATAATCCGGTGTGACCGGTTCGGTAATATAATCACGAATGTCTCGGGAGGTCTTTTGATGGAATTCCTCGGGGAGAGTGAGATTGCTGTTGAGATAGGAGGCAACATAATCGATCGCCTGGAAGAAACCTATAGCTCGATTGAAACCGGTCAACTGCTTGCTCTGATTGGGAGCTCCGGATCGCTGGAAGTGAGCGTGAACGGAGGGGATGCGGGAGAGAGGCTCGGGGTTAAAGCCGGTGACGCCGTCGTGATCAGGCGGGGAGGAAAATGAGAAGAGGTTTTGATTGTGGCGATTCCGGATTATTCCCTGGGAAGTGGAGCACATGAGCCCTTTACGAAAGGTAATTATCCCCGCGGCGGGACTGGGAAAGAGGCTCTTGCCTGTTACTATGGTGATCCCGAAAGAGCTTCTCCCCGTGGGTCGAGAACCGATGCTATTGAGGGCTCTACGAGAAGTTCGGGAGGCTGGTCTGGAGGAGATCGCAATCGTTGTGGGCGGGAGGAACAAGCTTATCGAGAAATTTCTCTCCGGTTCTCCCCCACCTGAGATAGCCGGCGAGAAGGATGTAGAAGACGTCTTGAGAATCTTGTCGGAACTCGAGATTAGACTGATCGAGCAGCCTGAGGCAAGAGGACTCGGCGACGCTCTCGGGCGGGCGCGGGAGTTCGTGGGAGATGAGCCATTTGCCGTTATCCTGCCGGACAATTTCTTTTTTGGATCACCCGGCCCTCTTTCGCAGCTTATCCCTGTCTACGAGAAACATGGCATGAACATAACGGGGCTGATCAGGGTAACCAGGAAGGAGGCCCCCTCCTTTGGCAACTGCGGGTCGGTCGGTGTCGAATCGATCGGTAACGGCGAGTACAGGATAGCCGGGTTAGGAGACAAGGCACCTGGTTTCTTTTCGATGAAGGGTGAGGAGGAGGCCCTGCGATGGTACGCCAGACATATCTTCCTCCCCTCTTTCTTCGAGCGCCTCGATAGATACGGTGTAGAAAGAAACAACGAGGTCGACGATGTTCCTGTACTGAAAGCGATGGTCGCAGAAGAGGGTATCATCGGGAAACTTCTCGATGGTAAGGGATTCGATGTCGGGAACGAGAGGGGATTGATAGCGGCTCAAGGATTCCTCTGGGAGGAGGTGAGTTCTTCCTGGAAGTAATAGTGATCGGTTCAGGGACATCCGTTCCCAATGGTGGGAGGGGTTCTCCTGGATATATTGTGGAGGTATCGGGAGATTCTGTCGCGTTCGATCTTGGACCAGGGACCGTCCATCGCTGGCCCGAAGTGGGTGTCTCGTGCCTTGATGTGGCGGAGGTCTTTGTCAGTCATTTGCACCCGGACCATGTATCTGATATGTTGACCCTCCTCTTTGGGTTGCGCAATCATCATCTCGAGAGGGGCAAGTCGCTCAGGATCACAGGTCCGACGGGCCTGAAGGACTTTTATCGTGGGCTGCTCGGGCTGTACGGGGAGTGGGTGGAAGACAATCGTTATGAACTGGAACTCAAGGAGATAGAAGAAGAGGAGATAAATAGAAGCAGCTATACGGTAATCTCAAGGAAGGTAAAGCATACGGCGTCGAGTCTCGGGTACCGGCTGGAATCTTCCAACGGGAGGATCGTCGCGTACTCGGGTGATACGGACTACTGTGAGGGGATTGTTGAACTGGGGCGAGGAACACATGTCCTGGTCCTCGAGTGCTCGGTTCCCGATGAGGAGAGGATCGAGGGGCACCTGACGCCTGCCTTGGCAGGGGAGATAGCCGCCGAGTGCGGCGCTGAAAAGCTCGTTCTCACTCACTTCTACCCCAGGTTCGAAGGAATCGACATCGTTCAAAGGGTAAAAATAATCTTTGACGGTGAGGTTATCCTGGGGGAGGACCTGATGAGAATCGAAGTTTAGTTGTCGATGATTGGGAGCAAATCGTTTTGAATGTGCATCCTAATACGGATCACTATTCACTCATCACTATTCACTGGTAAGGGGGGCAGCCATGGACGACCTCCTCGTCGTTTTCGTGACCGTTGGTGGAGAGGAAGATGGAAAAAGGATCGCCAGGACGCTCGTCGAGGATGGCCTCGTAGCCTGCGTGAACATCCTCCCCACGATTCGGTCGATCTATCGGTGGAAGGGGTCGATAGAGGACGACGAGGAGACCCTCCTCATCATCAAGACGGGACAGGGGGTTATCGAGGCCCTCAAAGATCGAATCCGCGAGATACATCCTTATGAAAATCCGGAGTTGATCGCTGTTCCGGTTGTAGGTGGCCTGGAGACGTATATGGACTGGGTGAAGGAGCAGATTACTCAACTTAGGTCAGAATAAGAAGTCGCAATCGACAGGGGAGAAATTTTTTAGAGGCGGGTGAATGAGACGGATAGCAGTGATAAACCAGAAGGGGGGTACCGGAAAGACCACGACCGTTGGTAATCTCGGAGCGGGGCTGGCCCTGGTGGAAAGAAAGATCCTTCTGATCGACTTCGACCCCCAGGGGGCCCTATCGACGTGGTTTGATATCACGCACGAGCGAAATCTGATCGACCTGATGAAGGGTGAATCTGAACTGAAGGATTGCACCTACAAGGTGAGGGAAAACCTCTATCTGCTCCCGTGTGACAGGAGATTGAGCGAGTTCCGTGAATGGGTAGAAGAAGAGTGGTGGGGCAAAATCGAAAGTGGGGAAGGGGATGGCCTGGATCAATATGATTACGTTTTAATGGACTGCCCGCCTTCATGGAGTCAGATGAGCAGGATCGCCGTGAAGATCGCCGGGGAGGTCTTCATGCCCGTTTCCATGGATTATCTGTCAATAATCGGTGTCAGGCAGGTTGTCGAATGGGTCGGGGAAATTGTGGATGAGGAAGGAGACGCCCCTGAAATCGCTATGGTCATCCCAACATTTTACGACAGCAGACAGAAGAAGAGCAGGGAGATTCTGGAGGTCCTGCAATTACATTTTGGACGAAGTGTCTCGGAACCGGTCCGCTCAAATGTTCGACTTTCGGAAGCGATTAGCTATCACCAGAGTATCTTTGAATACGCACCGGAGTCATACGGTGCAAAGGACTACGAGAGGTTGGTACGGAGGGTGGAATATGCCCAGGAAGAGCAAAGCAATGGGGGACGATCCCCTCGAGAAGATTCAGGATCTCCTGAAGGGCCTGGAGAACAAAAAGAAATCTTCGAAAGAAGCGAATGATCCCCCCGGGGAGGCCAAATCACCTCCTCCGGATACAGGGTGTGAAACTGCCATGGAGCCGGATCTGTCCTCGGAAGAGCATTGCCGGAAAGGCCTGTCCCATACTAACGATGGGGAATACGACAAAGCCATAAGGGAATACCAGGAAGCAATCAGGCTCGATCCTGCTAACCTGAAAGCCCACAACAATCTCGGGTTTATCTACGACAAGACCGGAGATCTCGATATGGCCATCAAGGAATACTATAAGGCCCTCGAACTCGACCCGGAAAACGTACAGATTCGATCCAATCTTGCGGCTATTTACGGTGACAAGGGGATGTACGCGAAGGCCGAGTCTGAGCTCAAGAAGGCCCTCCAGGTGGAGCCAAAGAGCTCGGAGGTCCTTTGCAATCTCGGTGTAGTATACTGCAAGAAGGGTTTATACCGTGAGGCGATCGACGAGCTGAAGAAAGCGCTGGAGCTGAATTCGGAATACGTCACGGCGCATTATTACCTTGGAGAGTCATACAATCAACTCGATATGTGTGACGAAGCCATCGCCGCCTTCGAGAAGACGTTGCAGTACCAGCCGAATAACCCGAAAGCCTTTTACAATCTGGGTATTTTGTTTGACAAGAAACGAATGCCGGAACAAGCGAGAATTCTGTACTTGAAGGCAAAGGAGCTTTCACAGGGAAAAAAGAAAAAAGCCTGACGATTTCGATAGGGACAAGGAGGAGAAATGGGATTTTCAACGGATGCCGTACACGCGGGTCAGGAACCTGACCCATCGACAGGAGCAATCGTTACACCGATCTTTCAGACATCGACATTTGTTCAGGATGGCCTTGGGGTCCATAAGGGATATGTCTACGCCAGGAGCCACAACCCGACGAGGACCGTCCTGGAGAAAAACATGGCCGTACTCGAGGGGGGAGAGTTCGCTTTCGCGTACAGCTCCGGCATGGCATCTATTTCGGCCATCATGAACCTCATTAAGCAGGGAGACCATGTGGTCTGCTCAGAGAATCTTTATGGGGGGACCTACCGTCTCTTCGAGAACGTTCTCACTGATTACGGTCTGAAATTTTCGTACGTCGACACCTCCGATCTTACCGCAGTCGAGGAGGCGATATCCGATGATACTCGCATGGTTTACGTAGAGACACCAACAAATCCACTCCTCACTCTTTCGGACATACACGCTATATCGGCTGTCACCAGAGGGCGGGGCCTGATCCTCGTGGTCGATAATACCTTTATGAGCCCTTATTTCCAGAATCCACTCGCCCTCGGTGCCGATATCGTGGTCCACAGTTCCACCAAATACCTCAACGGACACAGTGACGTGGTGGGCGGTGTGGTCGTTACGCGGGATGAGGCAGCGGCAGAGAGGCTCGGTTTCGTGCAGAACGCCGTGGGAGCCGTCCCCGGACCGTTCGACTGCTGGCTGGTCCTGAGGGGCTTGAAGACGCTTGCCTTGCGGATGAGGGAACACGACAAGAACGGCAGAGAGATTGCGCGCTGGCTCGAAGATCACGATAAGGTGGAAAAAGTACTCTATCCCGGCCTATCCTCTCATCCCCAGCACGGGCTGGCGAAGTTACAGATGCGCGGTTTTGGCGGTATGATATCCTTCGATGTGGGGAGTATCGAGGGAGGGAAGAAGGTCCTGGAGGGCGTGAAGATCTTTGCATTGGCCGAGAGCCTCGGCGCGGTGGAAAGCCTGATTTCGCATCCCGCATCGATGACCCATGCCTCCGTTCCCAGAGAAGAGAGACTGAAAATGGGATTGACTGACGGGTTGGTCCGGATATCTGTTGGAATAGAAGAAGTTGAAGATCTGATTGCGGACCTGGAGAGCGCGTTGAAGGGTCTCTAGTGTTCTGTCATGTAAGAAGTGGCGCAAGATTGCGAAGTAATTTTATCTGCCTGCAAGGCTCGACTGAGGGAGCATAGCTATGTAACTGAAGGAGCAACGCCGCAGGCAGATAAAAGGACAAGTAAGATGCGTCAGTTGTTGCATGACAGGACACTAATGCAGGAGGTGAAGCCGGATGAAGGTTATGATCGTTGGGAACGGCGGGAGGGAACACACCCTCTTATGGAAACTGGCAAATGACAATCCCGACTCCACAATTTTCATGACGATGGGAAATGGTGGTACAGGCGATCTGGCATCACATATCCCGATATCGTCGACCGATGTCGAAGGGTTGAGTCAATTCGCCGTGGAAGAGGGGATCGACCTCACCGTTGTGGGACCGGAACTTCCTCTGTCTCTTGGAATTGTTGATATATTTGAAGAGAAAGGACTCAAGGTCTTCGGCCCGTCGAAGGAAGCCGCAATGCTGGAGACAAATAAATCATTCGCCAAGGACCTTATGCGGAAGCATGGAGTCCCGACGGCCGACTACGCGATTTTCAGGGATTATGAGGAGGCAAAAGAGTATGTCGAGAAATGTGATATCCCGATAGTGATCAAGGCGAGTGGGTTGGCTGCCGGTAAGGGTGCGATCGTCTGTAATGAAAGAAGGGAAGCCCTCGATGCTCTGTCAAAGATGATGGAGGAGCGAGTCTTCGATGAGGCCGGAGACGAGGTGGTGGTGGAGGAGTGTATGCAGGGAGAGGAACTCTCTATCTTCTGTTTGACCGATGGGGAGAAGTACCTCACGATGATTCCCTCTCAGGACCATAAGCCGATATTTGACGGTGATACGGGCCCGAATACCGGAGGAATGGGGGCGTATGCACCGGTCTCCATCGCGGACCAGACCCTGCAGGAAAATGTGAAGAAAGAAATATTCGAGCCGGTAATAAGGGCCATGGCGGAGGCCGGAACTCCCTACCGGGGCATCCTCTACGCGGGCCTCATGATCACCGTTGATGGCCCCAGGGTGGTGGAGTTTAACTGCCGGTTCGGTGATCCCGAGACCCAGGTAGTCCTCCCTCTACTCGAGGACAACCTCCTCGATCTCTTGCTCGGTGTCTCTGATGGGGATCTGAAGGCGGAAAGATTGTCGTGGAAGGATGAAACGGCAGTCTGTGTGGTCCTGGCGTCAGCCGGGTATCCAGGGAGTTATGAAAAGGGGATGGAGGTCTCTATCGAGGAGAGCGCATGCTCAATGGAGGATGTGATATTCTTTCATGCCGGGACCAGAAAAGAGGGCGAAAGGCTCCTGACCAATGGTGGACGAGTGATCGGTGTGACCGCGCTGGGTGGGAACATCCGGATCGCGATGGACCGGGCCTATCAGGCGTGCAACGGGATACATTTTGTGGGCAAGTATCACCGGAACGATATCGGGTTCAAGGAACGAGAGCGGCAGGAGACCTTTTGACCCTACTTCTTGATCCCGGCGCTCAGGATGGCACTGAATATGGATAGAAACAGGGCGCCGAACAGGGCGGCCCAGAGGCCGGCTACTTCGAAGCCATCGATCACGTAAGCGGTGAAACTGAAAAAGGCCGCGTTGATGAAGAGGGTAAAGATCCCCAGCGTCAGGATATTGATCGGAAGGGTGAGGAGGATGACCAGGGGCCTGATCAAAGCGTTTATGATCCCGAGAAACAGGGCGGCTTTCAAGGCTGCACCAAACCCTTTCAGTTCCACACCGTGATCTTCCATGACCCATGCGACCGCGATCAGGGCTACCGCGTTCAATATCCAGCGCAATATCAGTTTCATGTCTGAAATATAACATTCTATGTAAGATCCGGCAATATAGTACCTTCCGTTCGGGAAGAGCACCCTC
>CAYTWO010000025.1:2158-6912 GCA_964442125.1 uncultured Gemmatimonadota bacterium | reverse complement strand
CAGCAGGTGTTCTCCGGACTTGCAGTCACGGTCGATTTCGAGCTCGCAACTGCGATTTCCGAGATACCGAGTCGGTTCCTGGAGGGAGAGCGGGGACATCCTTTGTTGAGTAAGGAGACTTTTTCGCGAGCAAGAATTGTGTCTGAGACTGTTCAGGCATTCCCTGTAGACAGCTACAGAGATATCGTGACTCTTCAGGACGGTGTCGTGCGATATGGTGATCTGGGCGACCCGGCATATCCGGTCAGTATACGCGGCGGACGGGTATCGGAGAACGCCGTCTATGTAGATGGAATAGATATCCGGCGCTATCATACGGACCAGAACCTCCTCGACGTCCCGGAGTTCGGTCTTGAGGAAATCGACGTCATCAGGGGAGGGTATGGTTCCGAATATGGCGGTGCTCAGTCCGGTGTGATCAATATCGTTACCAGGGAGGGCGGCTCAGAGATTTCTGGCCGGTTGAGGTTCGAGACCGAGGAACTCAATCCCTCGTCGTCAAATTACGGCTATAACCGTTTCCAGTTCAGCACCGGGGGACAGTTCCCTGAGGTCGATTACCTCACCTTCTTTTTTTCGGGCGACCTTATAGGCAAGGGAGATAGGCGTCCGAGGGCGGCTGGATTCAAGGGGACTACGGAAGACCTCTTCGATGTGGCGGATCGGTTCAGCAACAATTCGAACGTGAGAGGGTTTCTCGGGAACGATCTAGATATCACAGAGATGCTGCGGACGGCGGAGCGTCAAAATGACAACCTTCCGGTCTTGAACCTGACCGATCTGCGAAGGGAGCGGTTCAGTGGGACCGATTTCGAGGGGCGACTCCCGGGAAATCAGGGGGACGAGTACCGCATCCATGGGAAGATTGCATTCCAGCCGACAGAATCGACGAGGCTGACTGCGACGTATCTCGAAGAGAGGGATCAGGGGATTCTCTTCGACAGACAGCGGATCTTCTGGACGGAAGAACGGAACCAGGGTTATGTCAACCGGAACCGGTTCGGGATTTTCAGTTATGAACGGGTGCTGAATAATTCGCCCGGGCGGGGCTTTCATTTGGCGATTCGCGGGAGCAGACAGCGTCTCGAGCGTCACGCCGGAGACCTCTTCGCCCCGTTCGATTCTACCAGCGCAAGGATAGAAACGCCTGGGGCGAGCCTTGGGTACCACGACCAGAGCTCTTTCTTGAACTTCATGCCCCGGGACATCCCGATCTTTGCTCAGGACTTTTGGGGCAGGCGTTTCGGTATCTGGCCGTACAACCCGTTCCCGGGGATCATTCAGGCGGACAACCACCGAGCGGACAATCCCTTTGGGATCATGACCACTTTTTATGACCGGAACAAGGGCTACAACGACGTTATCTTCAACGCCATAGAGGACAGATCGAGCTTCCGGGTCGATCTCGACGGCCGGATTACCCATGTACACCACCTGAGGGCCGGCCTGGATCTCAAGACATGGAGATTGAACCAGTACAGCAGCGAGCTTTCATCGGAGACTCTACTCGATTCCTACGCTGCCAGGCCGGACATGGAATCCTTCTATATAGCAGACAGGATTGAATATCAGGACTTCACCCTCGATCTTGGTCTACGCCTGGACTCCTTTAACGCGGTCACGTGGTATCCGGCTATATTCGGCGATCAGGACCAGGAGAGAATTTCTCCCACGAGGAAGACAGCACTGGCCCCAAGGATCGGCATGGCTCACCCCGTGTCGGAGCGGCTGAGTCTCCGGGGGAGTTACGGGATATACTATCAGGTACCGCGATTTACCCACCTGTACAGGTCGATCAATGTCGACGTCGACCAGCAGTTGAACACGTTCGCCTTCTTCGGCAATCCCGACCTGGATTTTCGGAAGACGACCACTTTCGAGGTGGGGATAAGCACCCTCCTGTCCGAAGACTGGGTGCTGGACCTGGTGGGATATAACAAGGAGTTTGACAGGAACGTGGCTGCTCGATATATCCGTCAGGAAGGAAGCGCTCGTTTCTTGAGGATTTACACCAATAACGGTTTTGGAAGTGCCAAGGGGTTGGATGCCACACTCAGGAAGCGGTTCGGTGACTACTTCTCCACGGACCTGGCCTATTCGCTGACCTTCTCCAGGAGTACGGATACCGATCCGGATGACTTCGTGAGTAACGAGGGTAATTGGGTCGCAGGAGAATGGCCCCCGTCTCCCCCTGATGAGCCGATACCGAATGATTTCGATCAAACTCATACTTTCAGCGCCCTGTTCAACCTGAATTTTCCCGATGACTTCCAGGAGGGAACGACGACAGGGATGATTCTCGGTGATATGGGATTTTTCTTCACTTTCCAGGCATACAGCGGGCGTCCATATACGAGGCAGGGTCCTGAACGTTTTTTCTTCATCGAAGATAACAACAGTAGTCGAACAGGCTGGCAATCGATGGCCAACCTGCGTGTTACGAGGGATTTTACGATTGCCGGCCTCGATTACACACTCTTCGCGGATATACGAAACCTTTTTGATGAGGACAACCTGAGCGCCTTTAAGACAGAGGAGGTGTCGTTTTACGATGGCGCGTCGCAGACGAACGGGGTCTACCAGACCACGGGATCCCCCTTTACGGACGGAAACACCATAAACGAAGCCCTCGAATACCTGGGGATCGAGGAACCGGATATGTACCTCGACCCGACCCAGAGGATACCGACCGACATTAACGGTGACGGCGATCGTGATGAGGAAGACCGGGCGGAGATCATCAGGCGTCTCGACATGAACGGAGACGGCCGGGTTACGATTGAAGAAGAACTGGCCATGGCGATCCTTTCGATCGGCGCCTTCGATGCCAATCCGGAGAACTTCGACATACCCCGTCTATTCAGGCTCGGCCTGGAGGTCCGGTTTTGAATCGCCAGGCAGCGAGTGAAATATCGTATTTCAGGAGAATTCTTTTTGTGTCTATATTCTGATGATTCCTCAGGGTCTGCTGCGGGGAGCGCGAGTCCATCGGATCAGGATCTCGTTCAGCGGTCGATCGAAGGGGAGGAAAATGCCTTTAACGAGCTCCTCAACCGTTACAAGAGAGGAGTCTATACCCTGATCATCAGGATTGTCAGGGATCCAGAGACAGCCAACGATCTGTCTCAGGATACCTTTGTAAGGCTTTACGCCTCACTTTCGTCTTACAACCCGAAATACAAGTTTTCGAGCTGGCTCTTCAAAATTGCCAACAACCTGACGATCGACCACCTAAGGAAAAATCGTCCAAACATGCTATCCCTGGACGATCCTGTTGAAACAGAAAGCGGTTCGGTCATGATCCAAGTCGCCTCAGGGGGGGAAGATCCACTGGATCGGGTGGAGTCGCTGGAGCTGGGCGAGAACATCAAAGAGGCGATAATGGAGGTTCCAGTCGAGTACAGACGTGTCATTGTCATGCGCCATGTCGAAGATATGACGTACGAAGAGATCGTCGAAGTGACTGGTCTTCCACTCGGGACGGTAAAGACCCTTCTTTTCAGGGGAAGGCGCCTCTTGAGAAAGAAGTTGCGGATCGTCAGAGAAGAGTAATTAATGTGAAACATTTTTAGAACCATTTTCGTTATATTAATAGCGTTGATCGCATGGAAAATTTACGGTAAATTCGATTATAACACCAAAAGGAGGACAACATGGTTTCACGCGGCATCGTAACGGCTGTCGGCATAATCTGTGTTTCTGGAGCTTTGACACTTCTCCGGGGTGAAGTTCACACGGAGGTCATAGAGTTCAGCGAGGACTTTGAGAAAGGTGAAGCGCTGTACCTGGAGACCCTGTCGGGGAGCGTCACTGTAATGGGCGTAGATGGCAATCGGGTAGATATAAAGGCGATAAAAAACGCCAGAGGCGGCGTAGATGATGCCAAGGAAGCCTTCGAACAGCTCAAGGTAGAGCTCAAGAAGGGCCAGGACAGGATCGATGTCATTGCCGAGTTTCCTGATGAACACGGATTCCTGTCCCACATATTCGACAGAGACCATGGCCATCGAGATGTCTGGGTAGATTTCGAGATCTCTCTCCCATCTCATCTGAAGGTAGTCGTGGATGCCACATCGGCGGCGGTCGATATCAGGAATGTCACAGGCGACATTTCGCTTGATCTGACCAGCGGTGATGTCTTTGGTGAGGATCTCGGGAGTGAAACGCTCGTCGATGGTACGAGTGGGCGTGTGGAGTTGAGAAGAGTAGGGGGGAATATCGTTATCGATAATACCAGCGGGGATGCGATCGTGATCGGGTGCAGGGGAGATGTTGAGATCGACAAGACGAGTGGAGATGTGTCTTTGCGGGATATCGAAGGTGATGTAGAAGTCGATGGCACGAGCTGTGGCGTGACGGGGGAGGATATAAAAGGCTACGTCACGCTGAACCTGGTTTCGGGTGATGTGGACCTCAAAGAGGTCGGGGAAGGGATTTCTTTCGATGTCATCAGTGGAGACATCAGGGCAAAGTTCATGGGCGCTCCGAGCAAGGAGAGCCAGTTCAGTACCATCAGTGGTGATGTCACATTGTTCATGGAGGAGGAAGGCAACCTGGATATCGATCTGGAGAGCGTTTCGGGTGAATTGACCGTGGAACTCGAGGGGCTGCAGGTCCATGAGATCTCGAGGTCTTCATTGAGGGCCTACACGGGAGATGGCCGGGTTAAGGTGTTGATCGAGACGGTCAGCGGTGATGTCGAGATCATTGGAGATGACATATAAACCATTGGTACAATTTGGTTGTTTTTGAGA
>CAYTWO010000025.1:0-2058 GCA_964442125.1 uncultured Gemmatimonadota bacterium | reverse complement strand
TGAAGGACGCATGCAGGAACTTTGAGGAGATGATTCAGCTCTATCTCGACGGTTGCCTTTCGAAGGGTGAGAAGCGAACCTTTGAGGGGCATATCGAGGGCTGTGTCTCCTGCAAAACAGAGCTGGAAGCCTTTTCCGTCCTCTTCAGTGGCCTGGAGAATATGCCCCTCGATGAGCCACCCACGGATTTCAACGCGGAAGTCCTGAGCCGGATCCCATTTCGCGCAATGGAGCCCGTTTCAGCAAAGCGTAGTCTGTTGGGTATCACGTCCGGAGTCGTCCTGGCGGTTGCGCTGACGGTGCTCTCATCTCTGGGATTCTACTCGATCGTCGCCGATTCAGGCAGGATCTCCTACACCCTGTCGAATGGTTTTCTCAAGGCGGTAGGAGTCATGGAATGGCTGAGCTTGAACTCACTTCAGGGTGTTGTCAACTTGGTAAAGATGGCGAATGATTTACCGATTCTGAGCTCCCTTGCGCTTCTGGGAAGGATATTTTTGAGTGTCGCGTCGACGATCATAACTGATCCGTTCTTTGCCCTGATGCTCTCGGGCATGACCATGATCGGAATTATCTCGTCCGTGATGATGGCAAGGATAGTCAGACCGAATTGGAGTAGAGTGTCAGTCAATGGAGCGGGAACAAATCGGTTCCTGCATTTCCAATAGAAAATCTGAAATGGATAATACCCGCTAAAAAAGTCCACCTGGGAGGACAAATGAGCATGAAACAGATGGCATTGCGAACGATATTGGGATTGATGATTACAGCGTCCTTTGCGCTCGGTGGTCTCTATGGAGGCCAGGAAGGGACCGGGGCTGAAGATGTAAAGTCTATAAAGAAAATCATCATCATCAGAGATAAAGCGATAGTGAACGGCGATACGATCAATCTTGATGACCTGAAGGAAGACCTCCATCGGATAGGCGAGCTCGACGTAACCATTGTCGGAAGACTCGAGGATCTCGAAGAGGATGGGATCAGTAAAAAGCGGAACGAGGTAGTCAAATTTGGTGGAGATGTCAGGGTAGAAAAGAATGAGAAGATCGTTGGTTCTGTCGTCGTGTTCGGTGGAGATGCCTACATCGCGGGTTCCGTTACTGAAGACGTGGTTGTTCTGGGTGGTGATCTCATTATCGAGGAGACCGCTGATATCCGCGGGTCAGCTGTTTGTTTCGGTGGGGACATAGAAAAGATGGCGGGAGCGAAGATCGGAGAACAAGAGGTCAGCCTGGGATCATTCCCCTTCGGCATGACAATCCATCCCTTTTTCGTATATGGAGACGAGGGAGTCGGGCGTTTTATGCGCAGGGGAATCGGTCTGTTTACCGACATCGTCTTACTCGGACTCTTGTTGTTGCTCGGTGCAGGAACCATATTCTTCTTCCCCAATGCGCTCGATCGTGTGGAGGGGGCAGTTGACGACAACCTCTTCAAGTCAGGCTTTGTTGGTCTACTCGGTGAAATCCTGGTGCTGCCCCTTTTCCTTATCGTTACGGTTGTACTATGTGTCAGCATAATCGGGATCCCTCTCCTGTTTCTCGTTATCCCCCTTGGGCTGCTGGGTTTGGTTGCGGCGTGCTGCCTTGGATATATCGGTGTCGGCATGTTTGCGGGTCGGAAGCTCGGAGCGAGTAAATCGATAAAGATGACATCTCGGTACAGAGTAATGATCTTGGGAATCATCATACTGCTGGCTTTCAACATCCTGACGACAGTCGTCGGGCTAACAGGGAGCCTGGGGCTATTGGAGGTTTTATTTTGTGCCGTGGGAGGTATCGTCACCTATCTGGCGACGACGATCGGTTTCGGTGCCGTGATCATGACCCGATTCGGGACAAGATCCATCGCAGTGGCTCAGAGTGTCCAGGTTGACAAGGGTGAAAGTGACGAGTGAAATCATGTGTCACCCAGGCGTCCCACTGAGTTAGCTATACAGAGCGTCATAACTTTGCATCCCCGCCCCACACTTCGTGTGGGTACCCCGGCTTATCGGTTAGTCGTTGCGGCGTACGCAAAAGTACGCCTCACTCCTCGCCTTCGTCGCGCCTTGGCCTG
>CAYTWO010000024.1:12949-28443 GCA_964442125.1 uncultured Gemmatimonadota bacterium | reverse complement strand
ATCTGTCGAGGGAACTCAAGGCGGTCCTCGATGGAGCCTTCGGGGAGGCGGAAAAACTGAAGGACGAATACGTGAGCAGCGAGCATATTCTTCTCTCCCTGCTGACGAAGCATGAGAGACTCGCTATTTCGAAGCTGCTGAGGGAAAAAGGCGTCTCTCATGACTTGATTTTAAAGGCGCTATCGGATATCCGGGGACAGCAACGAATCACGGATCCCAATCCGGAGGAGAAGTATCGTGCGCTGGAGCGGTTCAGTAGAGACCTGATCGAGTTTGCCCGGAAGAACAAGCTCGATCCCGTGATCGGCAGGGATCGTGAGATCCGTCGTGTGATCCAGGTGCTCTCGAGGCGGACAAAGAACAATCCTGTCCTGATCGGTGAGCCGGGGGTTGGAAAGACAGCAATCGCGGAAGGGCTGGCCCAGCGGATCGTGAGCGGGGATGTCCCCGAAGGGCTGAAAAATAAGCGGCTCATCGCACTCGATATCGGGGCGCTCGTTGCCGGTACCAAGTACAGGGGAGAGTTCGAGGACAGGTTCAAGGCGGTCCTCAAGGAGATCACAGCCGCAGAAGGAGAAGTCATCGTCTTTATAGACGAGTTGCATACACTGGTTGGGGCTGGTGCCGCAGAGGGATCTGTCGACGCGTCGAATATGATCAAGCCCGCCCTTGCCAGGGGTGAACTGCATTGTGTCGGCGCGACGACGATCGATGAGTATCGAAAGCATATCGAAAAGGACGCAGCTCTCGAGAGACGTTTTCAGCCGGTAATGGTTGAGGAGCCGAGCGTAGAGGATACCATCGCGATACTGAGAGGACTCAAAGAGCGATACGAGATACATCATGGTGTGAGGATCACCGATCCCGCGCTGGTCGCGGCTTCAACTCTTTCCCACAGATACATCACTGACCGTTTCCTGCCGGACAAGGCGATCGATCTCATCGACGAAGCGGCCTCGAGGTTGAGGATCGAGATGGACAGCCTGCCTGTCGAGATAGACGAGATAGAGCGGGAAATCATCCGGCTCGAGATGGAGAAGCGCGCACTGAGGAAGGAAAAGGACAAGGTCTCGAAGGAGCGACTGCAATCGATCGAGGAGGAGCTCTCTGGTCTCAAGGAAAAGAACCGGGCTCTGAAGGTTCACTGGAACAACGAGAAGCTGAGCATCAAGAAGATACAGGAGATAAAGGTAGAGATCGAAGAAGCACGGGCACTCGAGCAAAAGAGTGAACGGGAGGGTAACCTGGCAAAGGCGTCGGAACTGCGATATGGTAGCCTCCCGGAGCTGGAGAAGAGACTGACCGAGGAGAACGAACGGCTGCGGGAAATACAGGGCGATATGACCATCCTCAAGGAAGAGGTGGACGAAGAGGATATCGCGGAGGTCGTTTCCGCATGGACCTCCATCCCGGTCTCCAGGCTGATGGAAGGCGAGATGGAAAAACTGATCAAGATGGAGGATCGGCTTCATGAGAGAATTGTGGGTCAGGATGAGGCGATAGTCGCGGTCTCCAACGCCATCCGGAGGGCAAGATCAGGGCTCCAGGACCCGAACCGTCCGATAGGGAGTTTTATTTTCCTGGGGCCGACTGGTGTAGGTAAGACAGAACTTGCCCGGTCCCTGGCCGAATTCCTCTTCGACGATGAGGAGGCAATGGTCCGGTTCGATATGTCGGAGTATATGGAACGTCATTCCGTCGCCCGGTTGATCGGAGCTCCTCCCGGGTATGTCGGTTACGAAGAGGGAGGGGAGTTGACGGAGGCAGTGAGGAGAAAACCGTATACCATGGTCCTGTTCGATGAAATGGAGAAAGCACACGGCGATGTCTTCAATATTCTGCTTCAGATCATGGAAGATGGTCGACTGACTGACGGTAAGGGGAGGACGGTCGATTTCCGTAACTCGGTCGTCATCATGACCTCGAATCTCGGGAGTCACATAATCCAGGAATTGAGTGGTGAGGACCACGAAGCGATGAAGGTTCAGGCTATGGAGGTTCTCCGGCGGGAGTTCAAGCCTGAATTCCTGAACAGGATCGATGACATCGTGATCTTCCGCAATCTCACCTTGGAGCAGATCAAGGAGATCGTCGATATTCAGATGATGAGAGTCCAGCAACGATTGGATTCAAAGAACCTGGTCCTTACCCTGACCGAAACTGCGAAGGCTCAACTCGCGCAGAGGGGTTTCGATCCTTCTTTCGGCGCCAGACCGCTGAAGAGGGCGATCCAGACCTGCATACTCGATCCCCTTGCCAGGAAGATCCTCGAGGGAGACCTTAGGGCTGGTACGCACGTTAAGGTCGACTACGACTCAGTATCTGACGACTTTACTTTTTCTCGGACCCGGAATTGTCCAGACCGAAGCGCCCGATCCCGTTCTTGATCGCCTCGAGTACCTCTTTCGTCGCGACCCTGTCACCGAAAATCTGGTCGTTCGGGATCTGGGCGAGTTCCACCAGTACACTTCCCGTGTCCTTCGGGTCGAGGAAGACGTATTCCCTCTCGTTCGCACCCTTTTTCGGCTCCTCGTTGAGTAACCGTATCCCGGCTTTCCTGCACTTCTCACATGCCTGACGGATGTTGGGTACCTTGTAGCAGATGTGGTGAAGACCTTCCCCGTGTTTTTCGAGGTACTTACCTGCGGCAGAGTCATTGCTCAGGGGCTGTATCAACTCGATCTTCATGTCTCCACCGGGAATCAGCGCAACTTTGATATTCTCCTCCTCTACAGTTTCGGTATGCGTTACCTTGAGGTCGAGGATATCCGTGTAGAATGGAATGCTATCATCGAGGTTCCTGACAATAATGCCCAGGTGATCTATGTGGTTCTTCATGGTTGAACACCTCCAGAAAAATCCCCGTACACAGAAGGGTGCAGAGTCTCGGGGGATTAATAGTAAGATTTTGTAATGAAATGTCAACCGGATCGAGAAACCGTTTCGGTCTCTATCACGCGTAATCACTGAACTCTTTTATACAGAGCGTCATAACCTTGCATCCCCGACCCACACTTCGTGTGGGTGCCCCGGCTTCTTGGCTCGTCGCGCCTTGGCCTGCTTTGTTCTGACACTCTGTATGCGCATCTATTTATACGCTGTAAATATAAGGATTTAGCAAGTTCTGTTCCATATTTGTCAATAGTTGTGTAAGGATTACCAGGTGATTAGGCCTGTTTCACCGAAAATACCTGTGCACACCTCAATTGACGTAACCGAGGGCCCTCAACTTTTGTTTCACCTCGGGATCGACATCGATCTCATCGACTCTTATCTCCATCGGATCCTTCATGTAACTCTCGATGTAACGGATCTCCCTGATGGAGTCGAAAGCCTGGAGGATTACCTCCCCTTCCATGTCTCTGGCGACGGATAATCCTTCCCAGTGAAGGATAGTGGGTATGAGATCCCTCAGCTTTGAGTTCGTCAGGGTCGTCCCTCGTCGAAGACCGGGACCGGACAAGATTATCACACCATACCGGTCATGTGTACCTGTTTGTGTAAAGTAACGGGTAATAAATTGAGAGAAAGGAACAATTTCTGCATCCAGAGTGATCTCTTCTTTTCCTGTGAGATCGTTTCTCGTGAGGTCCAGAAACGGGACCTTTGATTTCGGATCGGTTCGAACGGTCAAGAGAGGTAAATCGCCCTCTACGATCCGGAGTCTTTCCAGTTCCCGGGATACCGCGAGGGACAAGGAGTCAAATTGCCCCCTCTTTACCGGGAAGAGGTATGATGTTGACCCGAGTGTCGCGACATAGATCGTATCGTCCAGGTCGAGGACCTGAAGGACATTGTCTCCCAGGATTACCCAAGAATCCTCATCATCCCCGTTCATCCCTTTCTGCCCGTGGTCTGAGATGATAGCTATGTGGCAACTCGGTGATATCTCGTTGATTACTCTTCCGACAACGTCATCCGTCCATTTATATATTAGTGGAACGGCCGAGCTGTAATCCTTCGACCTTTTATTCGAGACCGGTTCCTGGTTGAGATCTCTGTTCTTCCAGTATCTGTGACCTACCATGTCAATACTGTTGTCGTAAAAGACGGCAAATTCAGGTTGATATCTCCTCAGCAATTGGAGAAAGAGATCGCAGTTTACTTCCATTTCGGTCCGCCGCATGAGGATGTAACGGTAGGAGGCGTCATTGAATAGTGCTATGGGGTGGGTCATGGCCGTTTTTCCTATAGAAAGTAATGTGCTTCCCCTGACCCCAAGCCGGATGATCGCCCAGGCATAGCCGGCTATTTCTCTAAGCGGCACCTTCCTTTCACCGTGGAGCATCTGTCCCTTGATGAGATCGCGAAAGTCATTGACGATCCCGTATTCCGGAGGAATGGCCTGATTGTCCCGACTCAAGATGTCCGGGATCGAGAAACCGTTGACATTCTCATTCGGCGGCCATGTCACCAACCACCGATAAATACCGATACTCCATCCCTCGTCCTGCAATATATCCCAGATTCGGGGTACCTGGACATGTTCCGAGGTATTATAAAAACCATCGATACCGTGAATCTCGCGCCCTCTTCCCGATGCGATCGTTGTCCAGAGGATCGGAGAGAATGACGGTTCCTCAGACTCGAAAGGCCCCGAAACACCATTTTCGATGAGTTTACGTATGTGAGGCAGCTGATCGTTCTCCAGGAGATCGTTGGTAACCGTGTAGTCCATTGCATCGATCCCGAGAACAAGGAGTCCAGGACCGTCGATCTTTTTTCTTACGAGTGAAGGGAGAAAGACCACCAGAACTAAGATGACCGTCAGGTAGGGCCTGGGTCCTTTCGTTCTTTCGAGGAGGTGAGACAGCAGACCAGCCCCCACAATGACAGCCATGAGGGTAAATGGTGGGGACGAGAAAATCAACGCGGTTATGGCTCCGATCAGGGTGGCTGTAACCAGAGACGCCCACCTCTCCGCAGCGGAGAACTTTTTCACTAGACCTCTCAGGACCAGTGAGACCAGAAGGGGAGGGATCGTTCCAAGGAGGATCGTCGATAAGAAAGAATCCAGGAAAGCCGGAAGGATAATCCTAATCCCAAGACAACAGAGCAGAGCAAAGGGTATCGATTGGATAAGAAGGTTCAAATCAATTATCTTTTTATCCAGGTTATGCTCCTGGAGATCCTGGTTCGAGTTGGTGGGGTTACTGTTCACTGCTATCTCTTCTGATTTCCCATCATCTTCGTGATCTGACGCAGGGAGCTTCGGCCGTTCATTTTGATCGCTCAATCAGTTGATACCGGAATGTCATCAATATTATTAAAATGCAGGTTACCTGTCAATTGCATTCCTGTCACTCTGCCATATCCTGGAGGTTCTTCGTCTCTTGACAAAGCGTTTACCTCCGTTTATTATTAAAAAACTCTTTTCGGTCTTTAAGGTTCAGTATGGAACCTCTTTTCGTGTTTTACACATTAATTTATAAAGAAAGTGTGGTTGGAAATGCCAGTTACCAAGCCGATTGCCGTTGAAGATTCCAACTTCAAAGATCAGGTTGAGGATACGCCAGGCCTCTCTATCGTCGATTTCTGGGCGGAATGGTGTGGACCCTGCAAAATGATCGGCCCCATCGTAGAAGAGATGGCGGAAGAATATACGGGGAGAGTTAATTTCTTTAAGTTGGATGTTGACTCCAGCGCGAGTACCGCCCAGCGTTTCAATATTCGATCAATTCCCACCCTTCTATTTTTTAAGGACGGACAGGTCGTCGAAACGATCATAGGTCTCAAGTCCAAAAAAGAATTGACAGAGATGGTGGAGAAACACCTCTCGTGACCCCATCGTCGATCGGAACCGAAATCGGCTGGTGCCCATCTCGGTCATCGGAACTCATAGTGTCATAGTGATCTGAGCAATGTACTCGGATAATATTGTTGACACCAAAATTTCACTTTAATATGTTAAGGGCCCTGTTCTCCTGTCCAGGGATTCATCTATGTTACCTGATTCTGTGAAAGATTGGTATGTCAATCTGGTGGATCCGGCAACCCGGTTCCTTGTGAAGCACAGGATTCAGCCCAACCTCCTGACTACTGTTGGCTTTGTCATCAGTATCCTGGCAGCCGGACAGATCTTTCAGGGTTCACTCTTTATTGGCGGTATCTTGATACTGGTTGGGGGGACTTTCGATGTTTTTGATGGAAGGGTTGCACGGGCTACCGATCGCTCATCCCCTTTCGGATCTTTTTACGATTCAACACTGGACAGGATTTCAGAGATAATCATTTATCTCAGCCTATTATACTATTTTGTGGATAACAGGGATGGAAGGACGGGATATGTCATTTTAATAGCAATGGGTGGAGCCCTCATGGTCAGCTATGTGAGGGCCAGAGCGGAATCCCTTGGTTTTACATGTCTCGTTGGATTTATGCAGAGACCGGAGAGGGTTGTCTTTCTCGGTTTCGGCGCAATCCTGGGAAAATTTAGTCTGATCGTCGCAATATATGTGGTAGCGATATTGTCGGTTTTCACGGCTCTTCAGCGTATATTCCATGTCTATTTTTCCTCGAGGAAGGGTCCATCAGGGGAACATCAAGGTGATAGCGAAGTTCTAAGGAGGCGATCGAGCCGATGAGTAAAGTCAGAGTTGGAATTATCGGCGTAGGGAATTGTGCATCTTCTTTAGTTCAGGGTGTCGAGTATTATAAAGACGCGAAAGAGGATGAATTAATTCCGGGAATAATGCACGTCAACCTGGGCGGATATCATATTCGTGATATCGAGTTCAGCGTCGCGGTGGATATAGACAAGAACAAGGTCGGGAAGGACCTCTCAGAGGCGATCTTCACTCCTCCCAATAACACTTACAAGTTTACCAACGTCCCACCACAGAATGTCCGTGTGGCTCGTGGGATGACACACGATGGATTGGGCAGGTATCTCTCAGAGATTATCGAGAAAGCGCCGGGTTCGACGGAAGACATCGTCCAGCTGTTCAGAGATACCGGAACGGACGTGGTCGTCAGTTATCTTCCGGTTGGAAGTGAAGAAGCAACCAAATGGTACGTGGAGCAGATCCTGGAAGCCGGTTGCGGATTCGTGAACTGTATACCGGTCTTTATCGCCCGTGAGGCATACTGGCGAAAGAGGTTTGAAAAACGGGGACTGCCTGTGATCGGGGATGACATTAAGTCACAGGTAGGCGCGACGATAGTCCACAGGGTCCTGACCAGGCTCTTTCGTGACCGGGGTGTCAAACTGGACAGGACGAGTCAGCTGAACGTTGGTGGTAATACCGACTTCCTCAATATGCTGGAGAGATCCCGGCTCGAGTCGAAAAAGATTTCGAAGACCAATGCAGTAACATCCCAGCTCGACTATGATATAGGAGAGGGGAATGTCCATATCGGTCCGAGTGATTATGTAAGTTGGCTGACGGACAGAAAGTGGGCGTATATCCGGATGGAGGGGACTACATTCGGAGATGTTCCACTCAATGTCGAAATGAAACTCGAGGTCTGGGATTCGCCCAATTCAGCGGGTGTCGTTATCGATTCCGTCCGGTGCTGCAAACTGGCCCTGGAAAATGGCGTCAGCGGTGCCCTCATCGGTCCTTCTTCCTACTTCAAAAAATCCCCTCCAGTCCAGTACACCGACGAAGAGGCCAGGGAACTTACGGAAAAGTTTATCCGTGATATGACTGCCGGGAAAAAGTCCGGAAAAGAGAAGAAGAGGCCCAGGAAGGGAAAGAAGTAAGAAGGCAACTCCGGTCGCCCGTCGATTTGCTGCACATTTGATTTCCAATCCCTCCGGAGGTAGACATGGTCGTGAACTCCCGGGGTCATTTTATCACTATAGAGGGGATCGAGGGGTGCGGAAAGAGTACTCAATCTGCCCTTCTCAAAGATTGGCTCGAGGAGAAGGGCCTCCGGGTTATGCTGGCGAGAGAACCCGGAGGGACAGTAATCTCAGAGAAGATTCGTGAAATCCTCCTCGATCCGATGAACGTATCGATGGATCATCGGACCGAACTCCTCCTCTACCTTGCAAGTCGTTCTCAGATCGTTCAGGAATTACTCCTCCCTGCCTTGGAAGAAGGTTGTATCGTATTAGTGGATCGCTACAGCGATTCCACTCTTGCGTACCAGGGATGCGGGAGGGAAATCGACGTGGAAGAGATACGTTCGATGAACTCGTTTGCGTCGAGAGACCTTGTTCCAGATCTGACGTTTCTCCTCGACCTTGACCCGGTTGAAGGGTTCAGGAGGAAGGGGGAAGGAAGTGATCGAGAGATTCAGGGTGACCGTCTTGAAATGGAAGATCTCGAGTTTCACAGAAAGATCAGGGCAGGGTTTCTATCCATTGCCGAGAGTGACCCAGAGAGGATAGCCGTCGTCAGGGCGGATGAGACGGTTGATGAAGTCCAGGCTGAGATTCGACGTGTTTACTCCGAGCGCTTCCACATTTAGCACGGGGTTAAAGGTCAGTGACGATAGAACGTATTACCATGGGTGCGAAAGGAGAAGAGCTGGCCGCTGGTCTTCTCGAGAGAAAGGGATATCTGATCCTCGAAAAAAGATATCGTTACGGCAAGAAAGAAATCGACATTATCGCAAGGGACAAAAGGACACTTGTCTTTGTCGAAGTGAAAAGCCGAAGCAGGCAGGGCGCTCTGCCTCCGTACCTGTCTGTTAATATCAGGAAACAGAGCCGGATCCTCAAGGTTGCAAAGGCCTACCTGGCCTCCCATCCCCTATCAGAAGGAACAGAGGTTCGGTTCGACGTCATTTCCGTCATCATATCACCCGATGGCAAGCACAATGTCGAACATATGATTGATGCGTTCAAGCCTTTCTGAAAGGCTTTCCTCGGTCTCTACCTCCCTTATGCTTTCAAGTGCCAATCTATTAGAAGGGAGGAAGAGATATGTTGTCGAAAATCCTATCATGTTCTGTCCTTGGCATTCACGCCTACCTGGTCGGAGTTGAAGTCGATATATCCGCGGGGTTACCGGCATTTGTCACCGTGGGTCTTCCGGACAGTATCGTCCGCGAGAGCCGGGAACGAGTGTCATCGGCTATCGTCAACTCGGGCCTTCGTTTTCCACTCAAACGGATCACGATCAACCTCGCCCCTGCTGATGTTCCCAAGGGTGGGTCCTCTTTCGACCTTCCGATCGCAATCGGGATCCTCTCTGCTACCAGACAGATCGACGAACTGAACCTGAAATCTCACGTCATCCTTGGTGAGCTGTCACTTTCAGGGGCTGTCAGGCCGATTCGTGGGGTATTGCCAATGGCCATGGCCGCAAAGCAAGCAGGGATCAAGGGGATCATTATTCCAGTGGAAAACGTTCGGGAGGCTTCTGTTGTAAAGGAACTCGAGGTAAGGGGCGTTTCCGACATCCAGGAGATCACCGGGTTTCTCAACGGAGAGAGAGATATCTCTCCGGCAACTATTAATGTGAAGAAACTTTTCAGGGACTTCTCGAAGTTCCGGCTTGATTTCAACGATGTAAAGGGTCAGGAGCATGTGAAGAGAGCTATCGAAGTAGCGGCGGCGGGTGGTCATAATCTCCTGATGATCGGTCCTCCCGGCTCGGGCAAGACCATGCTGGCGAGAAGAATACCGACCATTCTCCCGGAGATGACCCTGGAAGAAGCCCTCGAAACCACGAAGATCCAGAGTGTCACGGGCCTGCTGAAAGGTGACACGGCCTTGATCACAACGCGACCCTTTCGATCGCCCCATCACACGATCAGTGATGCCGGTCTTGTTGGAGGTGGATCTATCCCGAAACCGGGAGAGGTAAGCCTCGCTCATAACGGGGTCTTATTTATGGACGAGTTACCGGAGTTCAGAAGGAGCGCCCTTGAGGTCCTGAGGCAACCTTTAGAAGATGGATTCGTTCAGATTTCAAGGGCAAAGATATCTATCGGTTACCCTGCTCGGTTTATGCTCGTCTGCGCGATGAATCCATGTCCGTGTGGATTTCTCTCGGATGAGGATCACCCTTGCACCTGCACCCCCGTTCAAGCCCAGCGTTACCATTCACGCCTCTCCGGACCACTTCTCGACCGGGTCGATATTCATGTTGAGGTCCCCAGGGTCTCATACAACAGACTTTCCGAGGAGAGGAGGGGGGAGAGCTCGGATGTCATCCGTGGAAGGGTAAAGCAGAGTCGAAAGATTCAGTGGGAGAGGTATAGAATAGAAGAAGACATGTATTGTAACGCACATATGGGGACGCGTGAAATAGAAAAGTACTGCGCGATCGGTCAAGATGCCCACAGGCTACTGCGGGAAGCGGTCGATTATTTCGGGCTTTCTGCCAGGGCATATCACAGGATCCTCAAGGTTTCCAGGACGATCGCGGACCTTGTCGGGCGGGAAATCATCGAGGCAGGTGATATCAGTGAGGGGGTGCAGTATCGCGCCCTCGACAGGGATAACTGGTCGATGCGATGATTCCAGGAAGGTGTCGGGTCTGACCCCCTTCCCAGATGGAAAGAAACGTGCACGGTTGATCTCGCTGAATCGACCGTGCACGCCCTGGTTTCAGTTGAAGATTAGGTAAAACCTAATCGTTTGCAACAGAGGTTTGCGACAATGACGTGACCGTTACGTCGAACGATGACTGATCAACGATCACATCCGGGTAGAAACCACTGTATGCGATGTACTCGTAAGTACCGGCCGGGATCATCCCCGGTACATCCTGGCGGATATTATCGACCTGTACTACCTGGCCCGGATTGAGGTTGATGTTGCTGTAGAGCTCAATGGGGCCTCTTTCCGGTCCACCGGGGAACCCGACCATGATCCAGACGTCGGTGGTTTGTGGTTCATCGGCGCTGTTGTTGGTCAGGGTTGCCGAGTACGTGAAGGAGCCTCCCGGTGGAACCATCACAGGTGGATCGTCGGGGAGGATCTCGATCGACACATCCGGCGGAGCACAGTAGAAAACGGTGACATCGAAGGCATCTATACCAGCCTCCACGACAGATGGGTCGTTCAGATCCGAGGCTTCGAAACGAACCTTTATCTGGTTGTTCAACTCGACGTAATCACTGATCACTACGTTGTGTTCGTTCCAACCGGAAGTACTCACAGGACCTATCGTCTCGGCCAGGATCCAGTTCGACCCGTTATCGTTCGAGACATAGGTATGGAAGAGATCGTTGTGGGGGTCGTTCCCGTAGTCGTTCGTGTACCACAAGGCATAGTTAGCCTTCGCAACGACACCCGTGGAAAGATTGAACCTGGGAGAGATCAACCACGTGATCCCGTCATCGATGTCGTAATCACCGGATCTATTCTCGGTGACGTAGCAGAAACCGGAGCCGTCGTAATCGGTCGGCGGGTCACCCCGATTGCCGCCTCCTACCGGAATACCTCGTTCCCAGGTACCGGTAGTAAGGTTGGGATCGTCTTCGACGGTCCATCCGAGGTCCGTGTTGAAATCATCGGCAAAGGGGACCGAGTAACCAATGGCCGAAACCGTAAGGAAGGGTTCCTCCGGAGCGCTCATCGGCCAGAACTGTGTCTGTCCCTCGGTGGTTTCCGCCGAAAAGGCGTAGGATACGTTAATACCGCAATCGGCGGCCGGAAAGACGGCATCGTAGACGTTGGGCTCTAATTCGGTCATCGGTATAATGACCCAGCCTGAGCCATCATCGACGTACAGCATGCCGGTACCTGGTTCGGGATCTCCCATTACACTGCCTACGATCACCCGTACCGTCGTCCCCCCTTCGGGCAGGATTATCTGGGGCAGTCCGTCGGGAAAGTCGAAAGAGAGAAACGCCAGTTCCGGCGCGTCCATGTTGTGAGCGCCGAATCCCGCCGCAATCTCCCAGTAATGCGGAGTGCCGTTATAGATGTTCCCGTCGTCATCGTCCAGCGTCAGGTAATCGATCGTGATACTCGGATCGATGCCTGACCCACTGTGAAGCAGCATGGCGTTTACAGCCAGGTTGGAGATGATATTGAGGTATTCGGTCGGGTTGGTGATTCTCAGCTCATTGCGCGTGTCCCAGACACAGCCGGAGATGAGCTGACCGCAATAGTGGATCTCCCCCGAACAGGGATACTGCAGGGTGTTATCGGCGTTGCGCAACGGTTCTGAGCAGTCGTTGTAGAAACCCCAGGCGAGCCCCGGATTGTCCATGATGAGGACACCCATAACGTCGCCCATGCCTTCTCCGTATGCACCCTGCCCGCTACCGGCCATGGCAACCAGGTGGTGTCCGTACTCGTGGTGAACGACCGTCGAAAACGCCGTGTTAGGACAACCGCCACCCGAGGTATAGAAATTTATGGAACCGTCGTAGTAGGCGTTGCAGTTGCTGTTGAGGTTGACGTTTACCGTGAATTCTGGCTCTTGCAAACCAGGGTAATCCGGGTTGTAGAGTAGTGTAAAATCCCGGACGATGTTGGCATGCCGGTAGCCGTTCACCTCGGCACGGTTGTGCTCGCTGGTGTTTGCCTCGTTATGCAGGAAGTTCGCCGGACCCGGAGGGATTATCGTATCGAGGAGCACCGCTTCCGGACCCGCCTGATTGTAGACACGGAACCACTGACCCCAGATCTGCGATTCTACGATCACCGGGGTAACTCCCCCCCAGGGAATCACGAAATCGCCGTTCTCGTCCGTATATGCCACTGTGGTACCGATATTCACCCGTGCCCAGGGCAGTCCTTCTGGCAGCTCTTCCTCACATTGTTCGGCACCGACACCCTGAGTAGCATTTCCCTCGACGGTACCGATCACGTCCGTGGAGATAATGAGGTCTTCATCGTATAAGATCTCACCGGTTACGGCGTCGGCGATGAAGAGATATTTTTCAGGAAAGGGATCCCCTTGCACGTAGCCGTTATCACCAACGAAGGAATATGCCAGGACCGGGTCGACGGCCATGTCATCGACACCCGCCCAGATCACCACTTCAGGTTCCGTGAATTTGACCAGAGATGGCCAGTATTTCCGGGCGTTGGCGATTCCAATGTTGGGATTCGACCTGTTCAGATCGTCACTCGGATCGAAATCACCGAGGTTTCTCAGATCGACCGAGGCCATCACCAGCGGATAATTATCCGCATTCCTCACCAGCAAGATGAGCTGAGAGCGGAAAACGGGTATATCTTCCTTGTACTGGGCGTAGCTTACGCCGGTAAACTTGTACTTACCAGTTTCGCGCAGATACATGATGGGTTGGACTGAACGATCCTTGAGATCAGCCGCGCTCACACCCAGCAAGCGGGCGTTGGCCTTGAGGAAATTCTCGGCGCTCTCCGCCGGATTCGCACCTTGAGAGAAAGCCTCGCCATAAAGGCGTTTGATTCTCCCATCACGTTCGTACGTGCCAACACTGGTTGTGGTACCGGTGAGCTGAACTTTCGAATGACGCTCATTGATAAATCCGGCGTCATTCGAAATAACCAATACGGGCATCAAAACAGCCAGGACCATTGCTACAACGACACCTACTGCTGAGGGGTGTTGCAGGTACTTTACTCTATACATCTGTGTCCCCCCTAATAAGGTTGAAGAGATTGTAATCTGGGACTTTTACCAATGGCATGATACCATAGAACTTCAAAATTGTCAAGGAAAACGACCTCCCCGCATCATAACATGTTTCAGGGGACTATCCGGTCGCTTTCAGCCCGAGTTATCCTTCAAAAAGTCGGTCTCAGGCGAGGATAGTCGATTATGTGCTTGCGAAAAATCCGGGAATCGATTAAAATGCTATCTTCTCCATCGAACATTTAGATATCGCAGGCTAAAGGAGGGAGATTCGAATGTAAAACTCGACGAATACGCCAATCCAACCACCCGACGCTACGAGGCAATAATCAATAGAATCCGTCAGAGACTGGATCTCACCTCGCTTAGTTACCAGAGGCTTGAAGACCTTGTTGCCGCGATCGGTCTGCCAAAAGAGAAACTCTGTACCTAACTGCTGGGATGGAAGTCGGAATGGGGAATATTGAATTTCTCAGACAGTCTGAAACAGGAACCTTATATAAAGGCTTAGGTTATACCTAATTTGAGAGAATCGCTCAACTTAGGTTATATAATCTTGACAAAGATATCCGACGTGTGCGATAATAGGAACCGATCACCCAGTGGAGTTTTTTGATTAATCATGAGAGGGGTGTGCCTGTGAATTAATAGAAGTCAGGTACCCCAGAGGAGGTGATAACTTCAATGGATTGGTTCCATCCGGAGACAGTTATGCTCTATGTACTCCTCCTCTTTTTTTTGTTACGAAAGACGTGGAAACTTGCGTTCGCGGTATTAACCTTTATTATTACGGCCAGCATATTTGCTTCTTTTCTTGAGAACCGTTTCGCGGAGAGCCAATCGGCGACAGATATATGTATCTCGTTCCTTCTGATTTCCGGTTGCGTCTGGTTCTCGATTTATGCTCTGATAGGGTTTCTGGGGGGGCGTAAGAAATAACCTTCGGTTTTTCAAAAAGTGAATCATGTAGTGGATCATTATGTCGGATGTGAAGTCTGAATCGTCAAAAAGCGCGGATAAGAGGTATGATCACCTCATCGAAATCCTTTCCGGATTGAAATCGGTTGTCGTTGGCTTCTCAGGGGGAGTGGACAGCACATTTTTGCTCAGATGCAGTATTGAGGCCCTGGGGAGAGAAAAAGTCCTGGCCGCCACGGCAGTATCTGAAACATACCCGAAATCTCAACTGGAGGAGGCGAAGAAGATCGCGGAAACGATGGGGGTTGAGCATCACCTTTTTCATACCCTGGAGCTGGAAATCGAGGGTTTCAAGGAGAATCCACCGGACAGGTGTTATTACTGCAAGAGAGAACTCTATTCTTATCTCAAGGACCTGGCTGCGGAGAGGGGGTATCGAAACGTCATCGATGGAACTAATAAGGACGATGAAGGTGACCACAGGCCGGGTATGAAAGCCCTCGAGGAGCTTGGCATCAGAAATCCTTTGAGGGAGGCGGGTATCGGAAAGGAAGAGATCAGGCACCTGTCGAAGGAGATGTCCCTCTCGACATGGGATAAGCCATCCTTCGCCTGCCTTTCTTCACGCTTTCCGTACGGTGACACGATCACACCTGAGAAACTGGATATGGTGGGGAAGGCAGAAGATTACATCAGGGGATTGGGATTCAAACAGTTGCGGGTCAGGCACGATGGTCATACGGCCAGGATCGAGGTAGAGCCGGAAGAGATCGATAAATTGATCGCTGACGAGATACGAACAGAATTGGTGAACAAGCTCAAAGCTCTCGGTTACCACTATGTCTCTGTTGACCTGCAGGGATATCGAACGGGAAGTTTGAACGAGGTCATTAGATCGGATAAAGGAGAGAAAGAGAATTTGGATCAGTCCTGAAACCATATATAATCGAAGGCAGACGCATCGCGCAGCCTTCGATAACCGAGTTGGAGCTGACAGTCCTCCATTCTCTCGGCCCGCAGCTCAACTCGGTTTTCTGCGTACATGTCATTCTATCCGGACGCGGACAACCCTGTAGATCCGATGAGAGAAGAACTTAC
>CAYTWO010000024.1:0-12849 GCA_964442125.1 uncultured Gemmatimonadota bacterium | reverse complement strand
TGTCATTCTATCCGGACGCGGACAACCCTGTAGATCCGATGAGAGAAGAACTTACATGGCGAGTGCATCCTGCGAGGGAACGGGTCAAGGCGACTCTTTTCGCTGCCGTCGCGATCCTGACTATCGCTGCGGTGATCTATGTTTCGTTTCAGAGTGCGGGTTGGAGTATGATTGCCCTCCTCGTCCTTGTCATGTCCCTGAACCGATTCTTCTTCTCGAGCCGGTTCACGATCGACACTGAGGGAATTACGGCCCGCTACCCTCTTCGTCGTCAACGGTACGATTGGGAAAACGTCCGTAGATTTATCCACGACCGGAGCGGGGGGTATATTTCCACCCGTCGAGGGGCTTCACGATTGGATACGTTCCGTGGCATGCATCTCCTGTTTGGAGATCACCACGAAACCGTGATACGGAAGATCAAGCAATATATTGGGGAGGCAGAATGCCATTCAAGTGGTTAAAACACGCCTTCGCAGTTGATCCTCCGGGTGCCAAGGCTCCTACGAAACAACAGGAGGAAATCGTGGAACGTGTTTGCGCGGAAATTACGAGACGCCACCTCACAACACCCGCACTTATTTTCCTCGAGATGTTCCGGCCACTCAATTACCTCGGCTCCCAAGTGATGCATTTCTTTCACCCGATCGCCACGACGGTACTGGATGGAGACGGATATCGCCACTTTACCGAATTTCTGGAGCAACGGGGCAGTATAGATTATTTGTGCGGACGTATCGAAGCGCTGGAAGATGACTATAAGAAATCCGAGAAGAAATGAAGTCGAACTGAATAAGATATGAAGGAAATCGATCCTGAAAAGGTCAACGTAATACTGGCGACGGACTGCGGAAGTACGACGACGAAGGCGATATTGATTCGGAAGTCTGATGGACATTATCGCCAGACGCATCGCGGTGAAGCGCCATCGACGGTAGAGGAGCCATTCGCTGACGTGACTGTTGGAGTGGTCAACTCCGTGACGGAAGTCTCGGAACTGGCGGGAAGAAGGCTGGTCGACGATAACGGTCGTATCATACAGCCGGCAACTGGGGAGGAAGGGTGTGACATCTACATATCCACCTCCAGTGCGGGCGGTGGTTTGCAGATGATGGTAGCCGGTGTGATTCGCGAGATGACGGCGGCGAGCGCCAAACGGGCGGCTTTGGGCGCGGGAGCCATCGTCATGGACGTGATCGCATCCAACGATAAGCGCAAACCGCATGAACAGATTCAGCGGATTCGTGAGTTGCGGCCGGATATGATGCTGGTATCGGGTGGAACGGATGGAGGTACGACTACGCACGTCGTGCAGATCGCCGAACTGATCGCTCCTGCAAAGCCCCAGCCGCGTTTCGGAGCGCAATACCAGCTCCCGATTATATACGCAGGTAACAAAGATGCCGCGTCGAGCATCGAGCGACTTTTCAAGGAAGGGTTTGATCTGTCTATCGTTGACAACTTGCGGCCCGTGCTCGAGCGGGAGAACCTTGAGCCCGCACGCGACGCGATACACGATCTGTTTCTCGAGCACGTGATGGCCCATGCCCCCGGTTACAACAGGTTGATGGAGTGGACGGACGCCCCAATAATGCCGACCCCCGGAGCCGTCGGAGATATTCTAAAGACGATAGCCGACCAACACGGGATCGACGTCGTGGGTGTGGATATCGGGGGAGCTACGACAGACATATTCAGCGTCTTCGATGGGACCTTTAACCGCACGGTGAGCGCAAATCTCGGCATGAGTTACTCGATCTCGAACGTCTGTGCGGAGGCGACGATGCCGAATGTCCTGAGATGGGTTCATCTCGATATGGACGAGCGCGAGGTGCGTAATCGAGTGAAGAACAAGATGATCCGCCCGACGACAATTCCGCAATCGATCGAGGCATTGATCTTTGAGCAGGCCATCGCCAGGGAAGCGTTACGACTGGCTTATGAGCAGCATAAAGAATTTGCAACAACCCTCAAAGGAATCCAACAACAGCGATCGGTGGGAGATACTTTCAGCCAGCAGATAGGCGGCCAGACGATTATCGACAATATGAAATTGAATCTTCTGGTTGCATCCGGCGGTGTGCTTTCCCATGCCCCACGGATGCATCAGACAGCCATGTTGCTCATCGACGCGTTTCAGCCGGAAGGTATAACTATGCTGGCGAAGGACAGTATCTTTATGATGCCGCACCTGGGTGTACTGGCACAGGTTCACCTGGAAGCGGCGATGGAAGTTTTCGAAAAGGATTGCCTGATATACCTTGGAACCGTGGTTGCGCCGGCTGGTCATGCCAGGGAAGGAAAGACCTGTTTCGATTACAGGATAAGCGGGGAGACGCTAAACGACTCGGGAAAGATTGCATATGGGGAGATGAAACTTCTGCCGTTAGGTCTGGATGAAACGGCAGAGATAACAATAGAGCCGACAAAAACCTTTGATTCGGGAAGTGGCGCGGGCAAACGGGTGACAAAACAGGTCCGTGGGGGAACGGTCGGCCTCATCCTCGATGGTCGTGGCAGGCCTCTCAAGTTACCCCAGGATCATTCGCAGTGCAAAAGTATGATCTCTCGGTGGGTGAAAGACATGGACCTTTATCCCGGGCAGAGGATGTAGAGAGCGGGCTCGATGTTGATTGTTTCAAAAGAACTGAGGATGACCAGGTCATGAATTCTTCAAAGAAAGATGAATTGAAAGCACACGCCTATACTCCGGGGTTGATGGTGAGCCATCGGACAATCATTCGCCGACGTCGTGTACTTCCAATCCCGGGTGATGTCCTCGTGAAAACAAATGATGTGGTAAGCGCTCAGCAAGTCGTGGCAGAAACGTTCATGCCTGGTGACGTCATACCAATTAATATAGCGAATATCCTTTCGATGCCGCCGGCAGATGTGCCTGAGTGTTGTGTTGTTGAAGAAGGAAATAATGTCGGGATCGGCGATGTCCTTGCACGGACAAAAGGTATTTTCGGCATGTTCAAGAACGAGTGCCGATGTAAGGATGCCGGTACAGTAGAAACGATATCTGAGGTGACGGGCCAGATGATTCTCCGGGGTCCACCACATCCGGTGAATGTCCTCGCGTTCCTCCCGGGAAAGGTTGTCGAGGTTATAGAGGATCAGGGCGTTGTGATCGAGTCGGAGGTGACATTCATTCAGGGGATATTCGGTATCGGCGGAGAAACCTTTGGAACGATCAAAATGGCGTGCGAAAAGCCTGAAGACACCCTTACGGTCGATCATATCAAGCCGGAGATGAAGGGGTGTGTAATCATAGGTGGATCACGGATGACTGCAGAAGCCGTCAACAAGGCGGTTGAAGTGAGGGTCAAGGGGATAGTCTCGGGGGGGATTGATGATCAGGATCTCAAGCGATTCCTCGGTTACGATCTCGGAGTTGCTATTACCGGGGCGGAAAAGCTCGGCATATCGTTGATCATCACAGAGGGTTTCGGTGATATTGCGATGGCGGAGCGGACATTCGAACTCCTTAAATCCCGTGAGGGGGCTGAAGCGTCGATCAACGGAGCCACTCAGATTCGTGCAGGTGTGATCCGACCCGAGATTATCGTACCCGTAGACGAGAGAGTACCGAAAGCTGCAGAAAAAGACCATGTATCGGGTATTCTGGGGATCGGTTATCCCATACGGGTGATCCGCGATCCCTATTTTGGCAGGATAGGTAAGGTGCACAGATTACCACCCGAGCCACAGGAGCTCGATTCCGGCTCCAGGGCGAGGGTGTTGGAGGTCATGTTCGATTCAGAAGAAATTGTTACGATCCCACGTGCTAACGTTGAGTTGATTGAGTGAAAGGACGACACATGAAGGTTGCCATGGTTTTGACGCTGGTCGCGACAGTGATTCTCGGTATATGTGGAGTCTGGGCTCAGGATGCCGGTCCTCCCGCGCCGCCTGAACGACTGGTGGCATCGGATCATCCCTGGGACCATGGGAACAGTATTGATCTGTCATGGGGTCTGTCGCCTGATGACCCCGCACTCGTTGCCATTTACAGGATTTACCGTTCTGTCCGACCGGATGGTCCGTACGACTTTGCAGCACTGGTAAATGCCGGGACAGACAGGTTTACAGTCGAAAGACTTGAGCGGGATCAATCCTATTACTTCCAGGTTGTTGCCGTTGGGCACGATAAATCCGAATCGATACCGATCCGGACGGCGCACGCCATGGCGCCGACGAGGCAGTGGTTTGACGGGAGTCGTTTCTGGTTGAGTATTATCGTCTTTATCTTTTGTGGATCGGTTGTTTTTTACATCGATCGTGCCCGAAAAGGTATGAAATTGAAAATTCGAAAGATTGCCGGACTTGAAGCGGTCGAGGAAGCCGTCGGGAGGGCGACGGAAATGGGTCGTTCCTGTCTTTTCATTGCCGGGATTCAGGACATGAACGATATCCAGACGATCGCGGGACTGACAATACTGTCGCGTGTCTCGAAAATCGCGGCAGAGTTCGATGCCAGGGTCGAAGTTCCAACAACCCGTTCACTCGTGATGACCGCAGCCCGAGAGATCGTTCAAGCTTCATATCTCTCCGCTGGACGCCCGGAAGCTTATAATCAGGACCTGATTTACTACGTTACGGATGAGCAGTTCGGATACGTGGCGTACATACAGGGAATGATGGTCAGAGAAAAACCCGCCGCCTGTTTCTACATGGGCGCCTTCTTCGCCGAGTCGCTTATTCTTGCAGAAACAGGGAACACGATCGGCGCTATTCAGGTAGCAGGAACGGCAATGCCCGCACAGCTACCGTTTTTTGTTGCCGCATGTGATTACACGCTGATTGGGGAGGAATTTTTCGCCGCTTCGGCCTATCTCTCGGGTGAACCGGAACAACTCGGCAGTTTAAAGGGTCAGGATGTAGGGAAAGCGCTTGTTATAATTGGAATTATCTTTGGGGTAGTAATGTCCACTGCCGCCGCGATTGTCGGTGTCGATACAGCCTTGGGGGGCTGGCTATCGAATGTGAGTGGTTATTTGAGAGAAGTCATCTTAATGTAAGGAGCCATCGCAGATGAAACGTACCGTACCACTTATGATCACCGCCCTGGGCGGGTTCGTTCTCATCGTTGCCTACTTCATACCGGCAACGCAGGGATGGGGGGAGGTTGCAGCGATCTGGTTCGACATTCTTGCGGCCATTGCCTTTGTTCTTGGAGGCGGGAATCTCCTCAAGATACATCTGAAGAAAGTCTCCGATCGCAGGGCAGGCTGGGCTTATTCCCTCATCACGGTTTTTGCATTCCTGCTGACACTGTTCGTAGGACTCGGCAAGGTCGGGGTTAACCCCAATCACATGTATCCGGATTTCCTGAGTTCCGGAAACTACCGGGAAATCGGTAGCCCCTTCTGGTGGCTGTATGAGTATGCCTTCAAACCGCTCACAGCTACCATGTTCGCGATGCTCGCATTTTATATCGCCTCCGCTGCCTTTCGTGCGTTTCGCGCGAAGAATTTCGAGGCGATCCTCCTGTTGAGCACAGCGTTCATTATACTGCTGGGTCGAACGTTTGCCGGGGTCTTTCTGACGGCCTGGTTACCAGATTCGCTGAGCGGTCTCAGGATCGAGAACATGACAATACACATAATGAGCGTGTTCAACACCGCTGGTAACAGGGCGATCATGATCGGAATCGCGCTGGGCATAGCCTCCACATCCTTGAAGGTCCTGCTGGGTGTCGATAGATCTTATCTCGGGACAGGGGAGGAGTGAGCATGTACGAGTTTTTCAAGAATCTGGACAAGCGATGGATCTTTCTCCTCATGTTCCTCTCTGTTGTTGTGCCTATCTACATCATCGGTAAAACAGGTAAGACTTTCCCCGAGGTACCGACCTTACTGTCAAGAGAGGTCTTCAAAGCGATTGAAGAGCTCGATGAGGGGGATCCGGTTCTCCTCTCCTTCGACTTCGATCCGGCCAGTGAAGGGGAGCTGGGGCCTATGGCGACAGCATTTGTCAAACACTGTTGCGAGAAGAAGCTCAAGATTTATTTCATGGCACTCTGGCCGGTGGGGCCCCAGATGATAGATGATGCCATAGCAAGGGTAATCAGGACCGATTTCCCCCACCTGGTCTATGGTGAGGATTATGTCAACCTCGGCTTCAAGCCCGGGAATGAAGGTGTAATCAAGGTGATCGTTACCGACCTTCGAGAGCTCTACACTACCGATGATAACGGCACGGCTATCGATGATATCCCGATGATGGAGGGGATCCACAGCGTTCAGGATTTTCCCCTCATGATAAACATCAGTGCGGGGTACGCTGGAACCAAGGAGTGGGTGCAATATGCGGCCACGCCGTTTCCCGACAAGATCAAATTAGTAGCCGGCTGCACGGGCGTACAGGCACCGCTTCTCTATCCGTACATTCCAGAGCAATTACCCGGCCTCCTCGGCGCGATCAAGGGCGCTGCGGAATATGAAAAGCTGGTTATCGATAAGTACGGGGGTGAGGATCCGGATCCGAAGTATCTGGAGGCTTTGCGTAGGATGGGACCCCAACTGGTTGCTCACATCCTGATCATTCTTCTTATCGTCGTCGCGAACATTATCTTCATTGTTGAAAAGAGACGGGAGGCTCGGTCATGAAACGTGAGACACTCATCTGGACACTCGTACTGGGTTTGGGAGTCCTGTTTCTGGTCGGCCGGGCTACCCTGACTGAGCAGGGAATGGGAAAGATCTATGTCAGAGCCGTGGAAGTCAACGCAGACAACCCCAATCCTGATCACCGCTGGATGCGCTATGATAATGCTTTACCAAGGGATTACTATTCTGCAATCGCAGCGGATCCAAACCAGACCGAATATCAGTTCGACGGGTGGCGAACATTGGGTATCTGGGTTGCCGCGATGTTCACTCTCTTTATAATGTCCTTCCTTGTCAGGGACAATCCCTTCTACAAGATCGCGGAATCGGTCGTAGTGGGTGTCTCGGCGGCTTACTGGATGGTCGTGGGATTCTGGACGACGATTGTTCCAAACCTGCTGGGTAAGCTCCTCCCTGGTTGGATCAGGAGCTGGGCCATGCCGGGTCTCGATGTAAACGCTGAAATAATATATATCGTCCCCTTGGTTCTCGGTGTGATGCTCCTGTGGCGCTTATCACCAAAGGGTTCATGGATCAGCCGCTGGCCGCTCGCCTTTATCGTGGGGACGACGGCTGGGATCAGGCTGATGGGGTTCATTCACGCGGACTTCCTGAGCCAGATCCGGAATACAATTATGACGATCCTGGTAACCGATACCGGAGGGGCTTTCATCTTCTGGGATTCGGTGAGGAGCCTGGTGATCGTTATTGGGGTCCTCTCGGGCATCATCTACTTCTTCTTCTCGATCGAGCACAAGGGATTTATGGGTAAGACGGCTAAGCTTGGCATCTGGTTCCTGATGGTTACGTTTGGCGCGGCCTTCGGTTATACCGTGATGGGAAGGATAGCACTGCTCGCGATACGGCTCGAGTTCCTTCTCGACGACTGGCTCTGGCTGATCGATCCCGCATTGAAAAGGACGGGTATGTGAAGTCGAAGGGGTGAGCACCGGGCTTATTAACAAGGATCTCTTTAAGTCACAAGTAAGGCTCGCACATGACTTCACGATGGCTTCCTTCCAACTACACACCACACGCGATGCTCCACCACCATGGGATCGGGGTATTTTCTACTCAGTAGACGACTCAGAGCATCATCGAAGCGTATTACCTCAGATATCCCAGGGATTCGAGCCACTCCCTGGTTTCGGGATCGATTTCGACGGTCTCCTTTTCCGATGCGCCGTAACGGGTTCTCTGTATTTCGGAAACGTCCCGATGATTGTCAAGGGCGTCGACAGCTCTTCGCACAAAGTCCGGGGTCGAGTGGGCGATCGAGGTCCTCTCTCCCGGGTCGTCGATGAGATTGTAGAGCTCTTCCCGGTTCGTCCCGGGATGTCGGATATATTTCATCCCGTCTATAATAACTGATTCCCGCTCTTCCCCGTACAATAAACCCGTACTGACTATCGGCGGGGTCTCCACAGGAGCTGTTTCCTCCTCGAGCAGCGGTGCCAGTGAGTGGATAGCGAGTTCATCGTCGTAGTCGATCCCGCACAGATCGAGAAGGGTCGGCATGACGCCCTGAATGGAGACCATCGCCGCACTTTCTCCCGTGGAGACTGCGCCGGGGAGTTTGATAATCAGCGGAACCCGAAGCAGTTCGTTGTAGAGGGTGTGTCCGTGCTCGAAGCCGTCGTGCTCCCAGAATTCCTCTCCATGATCGCTCATGATGACGATGAGGGCCTCCTCGTAAATGTCCAGCCTCTCGAGAGCCTGGAAAATCGCGCCGAGGTTTTCGTCTATATAACAGACCTCACTGGTGTACAACTCCCGGATCCACTCCTTTTCGCGCGCGGTCAGGTCGAGTTTCCCGCTTCGGACCTCGTCGATCTGCGAGAAACTTGGACCGATCCGGTCGGGAGCCGGCTCCTCTGGCAGCAGGTCCGGCGCCGGTTCGTACGGGAGGTGAGGATCGAAGTAGTGGATCCAGAGGAAAAAATCGTCATCGTAATGCGCCCCCAGCCACGCGATCGCCTTTTTGGTCAGGTCGGCGGTGGAGATGTCGGTCAGCAGGTTGTCTGACGACGGCGGTCGCTCCCCCGTTTCCCTGTATTGGACATCGCTCGCTGTCATCCCTTTTTCCGCCTCCGCGGGAGGGTCGTCGCGCGATGTCTTCGGATAGAAATCGTAATCCATGAAACCCTGTGAGAGGTTGTAATCGGGCTTCAGAAATATGTTCGAGCCGATGGCGACCGTAAGATAGCCTGCGTCCAGCATGTACTCGGCAAGCGTATCGACGGACCCCGACAGCTTCGAGTCCGGCCGGACGGCTTTGTGGACCATCGGGGAGAGGCCAGTCATGATGGAGGAGACGGCCGGAAGTGTCCATGGGGCAGTGGAGAAGGTGTTCGTGAACCGGATCCCCTCACGGGCCAGCCGGTCGACGTGAGGCGTCAAATTCTCTTTCGACCCGTAGCAGGAGAGGACATCCGGCCTCAACGTGTCGACGATGACCAGGATCACCTGGCCGACGGAGTGGTCCCGGGTACCTAGCCGGTCCGGTCCAGGATCGAAGAATCTCGCCGGCTCGAGGAACACATAAAGGCACAATACCGCGAGCAGACCAAGGCCCCACACCAGGCCCGTTCGAGTCCCGTCGCTTGGCGCCGTGGCATTGTGATAGTATGTCTTCATGTTCCTGTGTATGGTCATTAACTCACCGTGGAGACCTTGACCAGGTTGGTGGTCCCCGAAACGTGCAGTGGATATCCGGCGATCAGGACGACTGTCTGACCCGAGGTCACGAGGCCGGATTCGCGGGCGAGGTGGATCGCTTCTATCTCCATCTCGTCCAGGCTCTCCGTCGCCTTGATCCGGAGCGGGACCGAACCCCAGGTGAGCGCAAGCTGTCGACCCGTCGTCTCGTCGGGCGTCATTGCGATGATCGGCTGAGAGGGCCGATATTTCGAGACCAGCCGGGTCGTGCTGCCGGACTGGGTACAGGCGATGATGGCGGACGCCCCGATCTCCTCTGCGAGTTGGCAAGCGGAATGCGCGACGGCCTCCTGTTGTCCGATCGTTGTTTCCCGCCCGAATTTGAAGGTCCATTCGTGGAAGGGGAAACTCTCTTCCGTCGATTCGGCGATCCGGGACATGATCTCCACGGCCTTGACTGGGTGGCTCCCCACGGCGGTCTCCTCCGAGAGCATCACGGCGTCGGTCCCGTCGAGGATCGCGTTCGCTACGTCCGTCACTTCCGCCCGCGTCGGACCCGGGCTGTCGACCATAGAACGGAGCATCTGCGTCGCCGTGATGACCGGTTTGCCGGCCCGGTTGGCCATGCCGATCAGGCTCTTCTGGACCAACGGTACCTCCTCGATCGGGGTCTCGACACCGAGGTCTCCTCGCGCAATCATGAGACCGTCCACAACACGGAGGATATCCTCGATATTGTCGAGGGCCTCCCGCTTTTCGATCTTGGCGATGATCGGTGTATTCCCCCCGGATTCACCGATCAGGGATCGAGCCTGCTCCACGTCCCCAGCGGTGCGGACGAACGAGAGCGCGATGTAATCGACTCCCTGCTGAACGCCGAAGGCGAGGTCTTCACGATCCTTGTCTGTCATGGATGGGGCACGAATGGAGCGTGCCGGCAAGTTGATTCCCTTGAATGAATTGAGAGGTCCTCCTACCACCACCCGGCAGCGGATATCCTCCCCGGAGATCTCTTCGATGACCAGTTCGAGTTCGCCGTCACTCAAGAGGAGGCAGTCGCCGGGACGAACTTCCCCGGGCAGGTCCGGGTAGGTTATGGAGACGCGGTCGGCACTCCCCGAAATCTCCCGGGTCGTCAGCGTGAACGGCTGTCCAGAAACCAGCGTGATCGGTCCGTTCTCGATCGACCCGACACGGATCTTGGGACCGGCCAGGTCCTGGAGGATCGCCACCTGTCTTTTCAGGCGGTCGGAAACCTCCCGGATCTCGGCCATGACCCGTCCGTGGATTTCCCGGGTCTCGTGCGAGAAGTTGAGACGCACCACATCCATGCCAGCCTCGATGAGCTTTTCGATAGACTCCGCCGATCTCGACACGGGACCGATGGTGCAGACGATCTTCGTTCTCCTCATGCTTTCCTCGATGGACTATTATGTCAGTAATGACAATGATTATTGACACCAGAGGCTGTTCATCATTATTCATTACAGTAAGGTAGAACATGGGATAACGCAATGAGAATCCGACCCCTTGTTTTATTGTTGCGTAATAAGTTTCGAAGGTGATAGCTCCGGGTTGAAAGGGTCTAGCTGATAGCCCCAATCGAAGACCATGTATTCATCGATGACGTTTGTAACCCTGACCTGAGCGTAGTTCCCTTCTTCGACCTGGAGCACATAGGTGTGGTTGAGTGAGAGTGACACGGGACCGTTCAATACCCAGCCTGGATCGTAGATGTTCGGGGCATAGTCGACATCACTGAGCGATGTTGTGGTCCCCATATCGATGATCCAGGTATCCCGCGAATCCGTATTTCCACCGTATAAATACCTAGAGCCTGTTTCCTGGTTTATCTGGAAATAGAAGTCGGCTTTGGGATCGCTGCTTGATGTCACCCCGCTCGATGATGTCGTTGCAAGCTGGAAACTGAAGGCGCTGGCAGACGGGTCGGTCAGGTTGTTTACTAACTGCGCGTCGTATCCGGTTGGTCTGGGCGTATCGAACACGGACTCCTTCGATAGACCGCTTTCGTTCCCGTATATGTCGAAAGCTGTAACGGCGTAGAAATAAGTGTCTCCGTTGCGAACTTCCATATCGACATAATTCGTATCGGCCGTCGTCGCTGTCAGGTAAAAGTCCACATCATCGAAACTGTAGTAGATGTTATATGCCTCGAGGTCCGATTCCCGATTCGAGTTCCAGGTGAGAGAGACGAATCCATCTCCGGTCGTACTTCGGAGCCCGGTCGGTACAGATGGTGCCACCGCGTCGACAGCTATACCGTGAGGATCACTATCCCCGTCACAACCGGCAAGCAGGACCATGCAGATGAACAAGATGAGGAGCCAGACCGGCCAGAGAGCGTCGCGATATTTCATTGAGTTATCCTCCACTTATCTGGTTCATGGTTACCAATAGGAATTTCCGCACAATTTCTAAAAGAGAGAATGGCAACAGCCATGCCAGAGAGAGCTCCTGCCGCACATGTTCAAATTGAGCATATGTATCTTATGGATATATCCTAAGATACGCATAATATTTAAAGTAAATTATAATATAATGGAGGCTTGATAAATCGTCTCTATCCGACCCATTTCACCATCAGCCTGTCCTTCTTTGAGGACAGGGTCGTGCGTCGGAGAATATCCATCGCTTAATCCTTGATTTTTAACCCCCGTAATGTTAGTATAATTCCTCAACAGTCCAGCGGGCATACCGGCGATCGAAGGTTGGTTCGATGATTGATCCGATTACCCACGCACCAGTAAAATCATCTTCGAGAAGACATCTCTGGAGAAGATACCATGTCAAACTCACCTGATGGGAAGAGAGAACGAGACCGACGTCTCCGGTTTCTCAAATTGAGGATCAGGGAACTTGAACGTCACGCCCTTACCATGGAATGGTCTTTCTATCGGATGGGTTTTTTCATGTTGTGTCTTGCCAGGGAGTATCCCTATTTGGGTGAAAAGATGGTTGCCAGTTTCAAAAAGGTTTTGCTGGAAGAGGCCGAGCTGGTCAATGAGATTTACCGTCGCCAGATTCGGCGGCTCGAGGCGATCAATGCCCCTGAAGACCTGCTTCAGATGCTCCATGAAAAGAAAAAACAGGCCGAGGACAGGGTGGATGAACTCTTTGATCTCTCATCCGAGACAGCTTACGACGATATCGAAGAGAAGCTCAGGGATCACTTCCGGAAATTCCTGGAGGAAAAAGCTAATTCCTTCGTTCTTCATGAACTCTCTATGCTCGGTGAAGTGGACGAGGAGGAAGAATTGAATCGGGAACTCGAGTTCTTAGAGGAGCTGGAAGATGAAGAGAACTGGGGCAACTTTTACTCAGGTCTCGATGATTGGGAGAAGCCGCTCGATATATAACTGATATAGTAGAAAATCAGAACTTTTCGTGGCCGGGGAGAATCCCGGCTTTTTTTGTAATCCGGATAAGAACCATCAAATCACACCTTTCCGGAGTGGAGATCCCGTTTTTCTTGACAGAATAGCCCATATTGTGGTATTCTCACCACAATAGAGAAATGTAGCTTTCAAGCGACAGGCAATTAGAGTTTTTATTCATA
>CAYTWO010000023.1:0-29136 GCA_964442125.1 uncultured Gemmatimonadota bacterium | reverse complement strand
CGAGATGGTGCTCGAGAGGCGCGCAGAGGAGAGGCGCACAGAAGATAGACGCACTGGGGTAGTGAGTTGGAGGCGCCTCGTGGAAGGCGCCATCGGGGCGGTTGCCGCCTGCCTGTCGGAGGAGAAGCTCGAGGAGAAGAGTGAAAAACACTAAATCCTGCCCGTCTGCAAGCGAGAATAGGGGTGTCAGTCTGATCTTTTTGCGTAATTCCGAGATAAAAAAAATTGATATAATACGGATGGAATTTACTAACCAGGTAAGTTTCAAAGGAATAGGATTACCACCCAACTTTTGATAACCAGCAAGGAACACAATTTGCGGGGAGAGAAAAAAGACTTGACTTGAGGCAGATATTTTTTTAGAATTGCACAGCCCTGATTTAAAAGATGACATAGAAAAGGCTTCTAAGGAGACGGAACCTTGAGAGAGGATTTCTGGACACTCAGTATCATTCCGCACTGTGGGAAGAGTCCTAAAACATATACGCTTTGTCGGTGGCACATCTACGTTCTCATAGCTTCGTCGGCATTGATGGTGATGGTGCTTACACTCCTGATCTATGGGCAACTGAAGAGCTATTCGGGGGAATGGAAAATCGAGGCCGTTCTGGCCGAGAACCAGGCTCTTCTCTCTCGGTTGGGTGAGATGGAAACGAAGATCGCGGAGTTTGAAGAGAGGATGGAGGGGATAACAACGGCGGAAGAGCGCTTCCGAGAGATAGCCGGTCTTTATGGTATTGAACCAGAGGTCCGGGAAGTAGGTATCGGTGGACCGAGTGTCAGTTCTCATGAACGGGAGGGCCTCGCATGGCTCGAAGAGTCGACAGGAGATAAGATCGAAAATACCGATGAGAGGCTTTCCAAGCTCTTTAGGCGTGTCGATCTCGTATATCAAAGCCTTGTCGAGTCCATAGATCAGATGGAGTATAACCATGACAAATTCTCCCGAACACCTTCGATCTGGCCGACGAGAGGTCGAATAAGCAGCAGATACGGAGCAAGAGCCCACCCGATATTTGGAGGAGTAAGGCCGCATGAGGGTATAGATATCGACGCGCCTAAAGGGACGCCGATCATGGCAGCGGCAGGAGGCCGGGTAATCCGTGCGGGGTGGAAGGTTGGCTATGGACTCACACTGTTAATCGACCACGATTATGGCTACAGGACTTTTTACGCTCATTGCTCGAAATTGAAGGTGAAGAGGGGGGATCTGGTAGAACGCGGTGAGATTATCGCACTGGTCGGGAATACAGGGGTAACGACAGGTCCGCATCTTCATTACGAGGTGATGATCGACGGGGTAAGCAAAAACCCTTCCAATTACATCCTGGGAGACGCGGTTCCCGATTGACAGCCCTTCTTGGAGTTACCTTTATGGCCATACATGGCAGGCGAAGAGACCTGCCGTTTTCTTTTATATCCCCTGTTGATTTTTAGTCCCATCTTTTGTAATATAGACTCATTCTCGTGATGTAATGTATGCGATATCTGGGACCCAATATGAGCGGTTCCATCGCGAAGATGTGTGCTGATCGAGTGAGAAAACCGCTCAACTCAGGTGGAAGTAAATGACGCATTTTGAACGTTGACCCTGGAGGCCAGTTCCCCCATGCAGACCCCGATACCACCATATTACAGGAAGAAAATGAAGGGCGGACCCACACTGCTCGTGAAAGAGAAGTGTGGGCATCCGATCGTGGCAGTCAATTTCTGGGTGGCGACCGGAAGTGTCAATGAAGAGCCACCGATAAATGGAATATCTCACTTTTACGAGCACATCTTTTTTAAGGGTACTGAAAAATACCCGAGGGGAGAGATGGACAGGCAGGTAAAGGGGATGGGTGGGTATAACAACGCGGCGACCTCCTATGAGTTTACCCACTATTATATAGTTGCGTCCAGCTGGCACCTGCGCAAAGCCATGGAGCTGCTCGCCGATGCCCTTTTGTGTCCCTCCATCCAGGAGGAGGACGTAGAGAAAGAACGGATGATCATCCGGGAGGAGATTCGGCGAAGAGATGACAACCCTAGCGCCAGACTCTTTACCATGCTGCAGGAAGAGATGTTTTCCGGGACGCCTTATTCCCTGCCGATCCTCGGTAAAGAGGAGAGCCTGAACAATATAGGAGTCAAAGAGTTAGAACGATATTTCGAAAAGCATTATGGTTTGAAGAATCTTATCGTGGTGGTAGTAGGCGATGTTTCGATCAAGGAAGTGGAAAGGCTCCTCGAAGAGGTTGTGCTGCCTAAAGCAGGCGCGGAGGCAGAGTGCGATGGACTGCGGGACCTTGAAATTGCCCGGCCGAAGGTGAAAAAGGATAGATTTGAAGACAAGGATATCAATCAGGTATACGCCGCGGTGGCGTTTCAGACCCCGGGCATGAGTGACAGGGCCCTTCTTCCCGCTTTTGAGGTCGCGGCAATGATCCTCGGAGGGGGAAAGAGCTCGAGGTTGTATCAGAGGCTTCTGGAGAGGGAGAATCTGGTGAGCTCTATAACCTCATGGCACATGGAACTCAGGAATACAGGTGTGTTCGGGATCGATACTGTTTTCAGACCAGGCAGGGAAAGTGAAGTTCATCGGTGCCTGTTCGAGGAGATCCGGGTTTTGGGGAATAGAGAGATTGAAGACGAGGAGCTGGCGAGAGCCAAGGTTATGCTTCGGTCAGGATTTCTCTATGAAAACGAGACAAACGCGGCTATTTCCAGCACACTCGGTTATTACGAAGTCGAGTTCGGAAACGCGGAAGTCGCGCTGGATTACCTTGATGCCATAGAAAACATCGGCAAGGAGGATGTGAAAAGGGTCATGAACGAATTCGTCATCGAACAGCCTTTTTCCAGGATCGTCATAGGTCCTGAGGGAGAGAGAAGATGAACGAAGAGCGGGTGAATGTTATCAGGGAAGAGATCGGTGATGGGGCTGTTTTGATTATGGACCCCCATCCAGGAATGGAAATCGTCGCGGTTCATGTTTTTCTCAGGATGGGAAGTATGTACGAGGATGAAGAGCATTCAGGGCTGTCGAACCTTACGCAAAACCTTCTCCTGAAGGGAACCGAGTCCATGGACAGCGAAGCCTTGGACAACAAATTGGACTCCATCGGTTCAAAGCTGGTGAGCTTGACCGGCAAAGAAAATGGCAGCCTCTCCCTCCTCACGACGAAGGAGGTATTGCCGGAAGCCCTTGACCTGATGTCAGAAGTTCTGATCCAGCCTGCCATGACGGAGGAAGAGTTTGAAAAAGAACGGGAATTAGCACTCGATGAAATACGACAGAGGAGGGACAAACTCCTGTCTCACGCTCTTGATCTATTTCAATACGCCTTTTATGGGGATCATCCTCTCCACAAGACGGTTGTGGGTGAGGAGGATGTGGTCAGCAGGTTGACACTTGATGACGCGAAGTCGTTTCAGGAGAAGACCTATGTCCCGAGCAATATGGTCTTTTCGTGCACTGGAGATTTCAACCCTAATCTGTTACGTGATGTAGTGGAGGGAACTGTAGCGGGAATATCATCGAAGGCTGTAAACATAAAGGATGGGGACTGGAATCGAGGAATTGTGCCGACAGAGATGGCAGAGGAACATAGAGGGGTCGGAGGAGAACCTCGAGAGGTGTATGAAGAAAGAGACAGCTCTGCCGCCTGGATCGTTCTCGGATATCCCGCTCCCTCATTCGAGGATCCGGGTTACCACGAAATGCAGGTAGTCAACGCAGCGCTTGGCGGATCGATGGATTCTCGTCTTTTTTCCCAGCTGAGGGAGAAAAAGGGACTGGCCTATCAAGTCTCTTCGGTCTACAGGACATATTCCGGTCCGAGCTTTCTCGCTGGATATATCGGGACCGATCCGGAGAGGTATGGAGAGGCGGTCAAGGCCCTGATAAGCGAGATAGAGAGAATTGCGGAGGAAGAACCGAAGGAAGAAGAGCTGGAAAGAACCAAGGAATACTTGAAAGGGGTCTTTCTGATAGGAAATGAGACGATGTCGGCTCAGGCAGCACGCAGAGGAAAATTTGAAATACTGGGACTGGGACATGACTATGGAGAAACATATCTAAAAAGGATCGAAGGAGTTACAGCGGAGGGACTAAAGGAAGTAGCAAAAGATCACTTTAAGACGCCTGCCCTTGGTGCAGTGATACCCAGGGGTTTAAAGGAAAAACTCAATCGAGAAGGCGAATAAAAAAAAGGAGGTTTGGATGAAAAGATTCCTGATCGCACTGACCGGGCTTTCTATCGCGCTGGGCTTTTCCGGCTGCAATAAAGACACAAAGGTTGTCCTGAAAGTAACACTCAAGGGGGAAGAAGGCGAGGAACCAGCCTCTGGGGTCAAATTCAAATTGTTGCCCTATAATATCGAAACCATTCTGGATTCTCTCAGAACGGTAAACAATCCCCCGGAGGAACCTTCCAGGGAGGAGCTTCTTGCACTTCGGGGCGAATATGAAGAGATAAACGATGAATACAACAGACACCTGGAAGAATATCGGGAAGCTGAATCGGCGGTGAAAAAGGAAAAGGACCTGACGAGTAATTCCTATAAAAAGGCTTACAAGCGTTACATGGAAGCGAAAGCGAAGAATAAGGAGCTGAACGAGAAACGGGAAAGCGCTCGCTCAAATTACATCACGGTCAGGAAGGCATATGATCAGGCGTTAGAAGAGTGGGAGGAAGGAGCGCATAGAGGCATGGAGGAGGCATTCTCGAAGGTGAGATCGGAACGAGGAATTACCGAGGACTACCTCATCAAGACAGATAAAGAAGGTGTGGGGAGAGTGGTTGTGCCAGGCGGGAAGTGGTGGATACGCGGAAAGGAACGACATCCCGGGAAGAGATACACATGGCTCATCTGGAACGTACCGATTGAGGTGACCGGTGGAGTGCTGGACATAGTGTTGACCCAGAACGACGCGAAAGAATGGACGGAGTAAAGGGTGTTAAGGGAGAGTATTCGGAAGGAGTTGTTCCAGAATCTACTCACAACCCGTTTTGTAACCTGCGTGATACTCTCTCTCATACTGATTGTTTTCGGGGCAATTGTTGGAAGCCAGGAGTATAGGGAGCGGCTGGAAGAGTATGGAGAACAGCAATCCTCCGGGCAGGAAAGGCTCTCAGAGGTACGTGCCTACTCCCACATTAAACCAGTACTGAGCAAGAAACCGAGTCCCCTGTTGATGTTAAACAGGGGGTACGCGGACAGGGTGGGGAATACGGTCACAATCTCTCACAGGAGGGTCCCTTTCCTGGCTCAAGGGGGAGGGCTCGACAACGAGATCCTTGCCCTCTTTCCGACCTTTGATCTGATGGATGTGATCAGGTATGTTCTCGGGCTCCTGGCCCTGCTCCTCTCGTTCGATGCGATTTCAGGAGAGAGGGAATCCGGAACACTGCGGCTGGTCCTGTCTAATGCCATTCCGCGAGCGACCGTGGCCGTGAGCAAATATCTGGGTGGCGCTATCAGCATCTTCATCTCTCTCCTGCTTGGCTTCCTCGTCTCACTTCTCTTCATTAATATTTACTCTCCAATGGGATTGACTGGAGAGGAGTGGCTTCGTTTCATCAGTGTCCTTATTACAGCCGGATTTTACCTCTCGGCCATGCTGCTCATCGGGTTATCCCTCTCAGCGATGACACGGAGGTCATCAACCACCTTGATGCTGGCAATGCTGACCTGGCTCATGTTGGTCGTTGTTGTTCCCAATCTCTCATCCTTTATGGCTTCTGAGGCGATAGAGGTAGAATCGAGCCGTTCACTCAGGCTGAAGGTGGAATCTCTCGAGGGAGAGGCAGAAAGGACCATAAAGGACTATGAGAGTAGTCTCCCACCTTCGACAGTGATGGGCGACCTCAGCATCTACGGCACAGATGAAGAGGTTCTCGTCAGGCTCGGGCGACCCGAGAGGTACGCGTGGCTGACCGACTATTATACATATCGAAACAGGACATGGCTGCGGTACGCAGACCTCATCTGGGATGTCAGGAAGGGATACCTCCACAAATTATCGCGGCAGGCGGCACTTTCTCGCAGCGTATCCAGGATTTCTCCAGCCGTCATGGTCGATATAGCCACCCAGAAACTGGTCGGATCGAGTCTCGCCGACCACGAGGATTTTATGGAGGCCGCTCGAGAGTATCGGGGAGAGATTATATCCTACATCGCGGACAGGGAGGGTTTCAGTTCGAGACGCTGGTTCACAGATGATCCACCCGGTCAGGAGCCGCTGGTCCTCGACCCGTCAACGTTTGATCGGAATAAAATGGATATGACAAGGGCCTGGAGCATGCTAACGGCCGCAAAGGAGGACAGGAGCAGGGTGCTCAACCTCAGCGACATGCCCCGTTTCCAATTCTACGCGGCAGGACTGTCCGACTCGATAAAGAGATCCACACCTGAACTGTTTGCACTTATTGGCCTGAACGTCTTTCTTTTTGGACTCTACTTCTGGGCTTTTTCACGATACGACGTCCGATGAATATGACACTGACCATCATGACCTACTCCCTTAAGGACTACCTCGCGAGCCTCCGTCTCTTCCTTGGGTTTATAATGGTCATCTTTCTGATGTCATCCGGGGCTTTTATCTATTGCCAGAGATACCAGCAGCAGGTTCTGGATTATCGGGGACACATGATCGATATCGATCGGGGAATACGTGAAGAGAGCCGCAGTCTGGCAAATGTCGTAACAATGGACCTGGAAGGCTTCCGAGAGCCCTCTTCACTTCAGTTCGTTGTCGATGCGGATGAAGACAATCTTCCCAATAAGATACCCTTCACGGTCAATCTGTTGATGAGCCCAACTCGTGAAGGGGGCGTGAATTATATGCTCATGCCTTTCGAGGGGATCGATTGGGATTTTATCGTCAGGGTGATCCTCTCCTTCGTGGCAATCGCCCTGACCTACGATGCGATTTCGGGTGAGAGGGCTCGTGGGACGTTGCGCCTGATCATGTCCAATCCGGTACCGAGAGACAAATTCTTGACCGGCAAGTTTCTAGCCTCCCTTCTAGCGCTTACCATACCGCTTCTCCTCGGCGTTCTTATTGCCGTCGGAGTCGTTACTATCTATGGTGGTATCAATCTGGGAGACCAGGACATCCTCCGATTTTCCCTCCACCTGGCGTTGTCGGTCCTATATATCGCCCTGTTTGTCCTCCTGGGATTGATCGTCTCGATATTCGCGCGTAAGTCGTCCTCAAGCCTTGTAATTCTGCTCCTGATATGGGTCTGCCTGGTGGTTGCCGTACCAGGGATGGCAAGACCAGTTGCTGTCATAAGCATGGACCTGAAGAGCCAAAAAAAGTTCGAAATAGAGGTCTCACGGATCCTTGATGGCGTCTTACAGGAGTATGAAGGGCAGGACGTGAGCCATGCACCACTGGATGTAGTCCCGATCGATGATTCGGAGTATCTTTGGGCCGAGATGATGGGAAAAGTGGATGCCAGGGAACAAGAGCTTATCGATCACTACTGGACGAAAAAGATGGATCAAGCCCGTCTCGCACGAAAGATATCGATGATATCGCCTGCTGGTATATTTCAATTCGCGGGACAGGACCTGATCAACACCGGATTGAACCGGCAGGAGGATTTCGTCAGATCGGTCAATTCTTTCAGAAGAACCCTGGCCGATTTCGGCCGGGAAATGGATGAAAAAGATTCGGATAGCCCACATATTCTCTACAGGACATGGTATATGTCACAGAGACAGGTTGATCCCGATATCGTACCGAGGTTCCGGGATAAAAGCGGGGATACAGGCGAAGGACTTAAAGCAGGAATGGAGGGCTGTTTCTGGCTGCTAGTCGAGGTCCTCGTCCTGTTTGCTATCGCGCATGTCGGATTTTTGAGGAGCGACGTGAGGTAGGAGAAATCGTGGTAGAGAGGAAAGTAGAGCTTACAGCGGATCAAGATCTGGGACTCATAATCATAGATAATCCGCCCTACAATCTCCTCAGCAGTGATGTGATCGATGGAATCGATCAAGCCCTCGATGAGTTGGAGGAGAATGCGAAAATCAGATCGATCATCCTGACAGGAGCCGGGGATTGTTTCTCATATGGTGCAGATATAAAGGAGATTTCGGGGGTAAAGGACACTATCCTGGCCAGGGACCTTTGTATCAGGGGCCACACTGTCTTCCATCGGTTCTGGACTTCAAGTGTTCCGACAATAGCGGCCCTCAACGGGAAATGCCTCGGAGGAGGGCTGGAAGTCGCTCTGGCTTGCCACTTCAGGGTGGCCGATGAGGGGATTCGGATCGGATTCCCGGAGATACGACTCGGGCTCATACCTGGGTGGGGTGGGACTCAGAGAATGGTCCGACTTTCAGGACCCTCGGTCACTCTCGATTACGTGCTGACGGGGAAGATGATGGATCCCAAGCGAGCCATGGAATTGGGCATCATAAACGAGATCAGCCCTCCCGGAGAAGCCCTGAAAATTGCAAGGAGAATGAGCAGGCGATTCTCCCGGAAGAGCAGCAGGGCAGTGAAGGAGGCTCTCGATGTAGTGACCAGGGGGATAGAGATGGATCTCACCGACGCACTGAAGCATGAGGCGGAAGGTTTCGGGCGGTTGCGCGAAACTGACGAAGCGGAAAAAGGGCTTGAGGCATTTTTCGAGGGTAGGCGTCCCCGGTTCACGAAAGATTAGGTTATGCAGAGGCGGATAAAAAGATCAACAAAGGGGTGAAAGATGGATTTTACATTTACCGAAGAGCAGGAGATGCTGAGAGACACGGTCCGGAAGTTTACGGAAAGGGATGTCAAACCGGTCGCGCGGCAGATCGACGTGGAGAAAAAAATCCCGGTCGAACTTCTCGAGAAGTCCAGGGGACTTGGTCTCTTTGGCATCCTCATCCCTGAGGAGTACGGAGGAGTGGGGGTTGGTGACATGGGATACTGTATCGTGTCGGAAGAGATAGCCAGGGGAAGCAGTTCCCTTGCGGTTTACCTGGGGGCTCACCAGAGCATCGGCGCGATGGCCATTCTCCTGGATGGGTCAGAAGAACAGAAACAGAAATATCTCCCGGAAATGGCAACCGGTGATAAGATCGGGGCTTTTGCCCTCACCGAACCCAACGCCGGGTCAGATGCATCGAGGCTTGAGAGTACTGCGGAGAGACGAGACGACCATTATTTGGTCAACGGGACAAAGATATGGATAACGAACGGCAACGTGGCGGACGTGATCTCTCTCTTTGTAGGGACGTCGCCAACGGGTGAAGGAAGGAAGGGCATCACTGCCCTGATAGTGGAGTCGACCATGCCGGGTTTCAAGGTGGGAGCCATTGATGATAAGATGGGAATCAGAGGATCGTCATCTTCCGAACTCATCTTCGAAGACATGAAGGTTCCGGTGGAAAACCGGATCGGCAGGGAGGGAAAGGGCTTTATAACAGCGATGAAGACCCTGGATCACGGCAGGCTCGGCATCGGTGCGGTGTGCCTGGGAGTTGCAAAAGAGGCCCTCGAGTTGAGTATAAGTTTTGCTCAGGAAAGGGTACAATTTGGGAAACCTATTGCTCATCTACAGGCTATTCAGTGGATGATCGCTGAAATGGCCGCTGAAATCTACGCCATGGAGAGCATGGTCTATCGGACCGCCTGGAGGGCAGACAGGGGCGACAAGATATCACGGGAGAGCGCGATCGTCAAGATGTATTCTTCCGAGTGCCTCGATCGCATAGTCGATAAAGCCCTTCAGATCCACGGAGGCATGGGCTACATGAAGGAACATCCGATCGAGATGCATTACAGGGACTCCCGGATCAACAGGATCTTCGAGGGTACGAACGAGATCCAGCGCCTGGTCATCGCCAGGGATATCCTGAAGAAGGGGGGCTATTGAGGAAGAACAGGCGGAGACAGCAAAGCGGTTCGTTGGTATGGATGTGGATCGCGGTGAAGGCCTTGACATGAAGACGCCTTGTCCATATAATGGAAGCCCCCTTTTGTAATTGGCCATGTCGCGGAAAAGCTCGGCGGGTCGCGAAGGGTTTTTTCTTCTGTAGCGAGGGCTCCAGGCATGAGTATGAAAAAGTCATCGAGAGGAAGAGAAGCGCTGGAAAGCATATTGCCTTATGTCCCTGGAAAGCCGATATCAGAGGTCGAGCGGGAATACGGGCTGGATTCGGTCGTAAAGCTGGCATCGAACGAGAACCCCCTGGGGCCGTCTCCGCTGGCGATCGAAGCCGCAGGCAAAGTGTTTGAGAAAGCCCACCGATATCCGGACCCCGGGGGGTATTACCTGAGAAAAAAAATAAGCGGAGTTTTGGGCACCGCTATGGAAGAAGTCGTCCTCGGAAATGGTTCGGTAGAGATCGTCGAACAGATCACCGAGGCGTTTCTCGACCCCGGAGACGAGGCGATCGTCGGGAACCCGGCCTTTTTCAAATACGACATCGCCATCAGGATCATGGGTGGCAAGGTCGTTGACGTTCCCCTCAAGGATTGGACTCACGACCTTGAAGCAATGTCCGAAGCTGTTACAAAGAAAACGCGCCTCGTCTTCATTCCCAACCCCAACAATCCTACAGGTACAATGGTTACGGCATCGGAGGTCGACTCGTTCCTGAGCAGTCTTCCGGAGGGTGTCATCACCGTCTTCGACGAGGCCTATTACGAATATATTGAGAGGGAGGATTACCCCGACACTCTCAGCTATGTCAGTGAAGGGAAAGATGTTATCGTCCTGAGGACATTTTCAAAGATTTACGGCCTGGCAGGCTTAAGGATGGGTTACGGCATCGCAAAAGAAGAATTGATCCACCCTCTTAACGTGGTAAGGGAAACCTTTAATACGAATGCTGTGGCGCAGGAGGCCGCTCTTGCGTCAATCGACGATAGGGATCATGTGATCAGTAGCAGGGAAAGCAACAACAGGGGAATGAAGGTCCTGTACGAAAGGCTCGACACCATGGGCCTGAGATATGTCCCCTCTGTCGCCAATTTTGTGCTGGTCGATTTTGGTGTCGATGTTCGGGAGGTCTTTCAGGGTCTCTTGAGAAGAGGAGTGATCGTTCGCCCGATGGTTCCATACGGGCTTCCGACTATGGCGAGGGTAACCGTTGGCAAAGAAGGAGAAAACGAAGTATTCATTGACGCGATTGAGGATTACCTGAAGGAAAGGGAAAGGAGGTAGGGTTGCCGAAGATTGCGATCATTCCGGGCGATGGAATAGGGACAGATGTGACAGCAGAGGCCGTGAAGGTATTGCGGACGATCGGTGAGCTGTGCGGATTGGACATCGAACTCGTCGAGTACGACCTGGGCGCGGAACGTTATCTCCGGACGGGGGAGACACTGCCAGCTGAGGTTTTGAAAGACCTGAGGGAGAATTACGAGGCGATTTTTCTGGGTGCCTTGGGCGATCCACGTGTGCCCGATATGGCCCATGCCAAGGACATCCTTCTGGGACTCAGGTTCAGGCTGGATCTCTACGTCAACTATAGACCGATCAAACTTCTCCATCGTGACTTGTGTCCCCTGAAGGATAAAGGGGAAAAGGAGGTAAATTTCACTGTCTTCAGGGAAAACACCGAGGGCCTGTATGTAGGGATGGGTGGAAAATTCAAGGAAGGGACCCCTGACGAGATCGCCGTACAGGAAGACGTCAACACACGGAAGGGGGTTGAGCGTATCATAAGGCACGCCTTTGAGTTCGCGGAGGAACGCGGCCTAAAGCGAGTGACGATGAGTGACAAATCGAATGTCCTCAGGTTCGGGCACGATCTCTGGCTGAGGGTATTCGAAGAGGTCGGCGGGGAATACCCCGACATCGAAAAACAGCACTTATACGTAGATGTTCTGACCATGCAGATGGTCAAAAGACCCGAGCAGTTCGATGTCATTGTCACCTGCAACATGTTCGGAGATATTGTGACGGATCTCGGGGCTCAGATCCAGGGAGGGATGGGGCTGGCTGCCTCAGGGAACATTCACCCGGGACAGGTATCGATGTTCGAGCCGGTTCATGGCTCTGCTCCCAAATACACGGGACAGGATATCGCCAACCCGATGGCAGCCATCTTGACCATCCAGTTGATGCTGGAATTCCTTGGTTACGAGGAGGCAGCTGGTGCTGTCGAGGAATCGGTGAGAAAGGCCATTGTCGAGGGATGTACGACGAGAGACCTTGGAGGAGATCTTGGCACAAGGGCGGTGGGGGATTTCGTTTGCAAGGTTCTTTCCGAGATGGAGATCGGGTAGATCGAGTGAGAAAATCACTCAACTTAGGAATTAATAAACCAAGAGTTATATTCGTCACTGGGAGTCTGCTCTCGACGATGTAGTCTTCAATCTGTATTTGACAGTAGGGTGTGAGGAGGTAAGCATATGGGGATGACGCTGGCCGAAAAGATCATTGCTGATCGGTCGAATCAGGCCGAAGTCAAGCCCGGAGACCTGGTCTTTGCCGAGGTCGATCTCGTTCTAGGGACTGATGTGACCGTGCCCCTGGGTGTCAAGGTCTTCAAAGAGATGGGAGCCGAAAAGGTTCATGATCCATCGAAAGTGGTCTTTGTGAACGACCACTTCGTTCCCGCCAAAGACATCAAATCCGCGGAACTCTCACAGACCATGCGGTTGTTTGCCCGTGAATTCGGGATCGACAACTACTATGAACTCGGACGAGCGGGTATCTGCCATGTCCTTCTACCGGAAAAGGGTCACATCAAACCGGGAGATCTGATCGTGGGAGCGGATTCCCACACCTGCACCTATGGAGCCCTGGGTGCTTTCTCGACAGGAGTGGGGAGTACAGATATGGCTGTTGTCTGGGCAATTGGCGAGAACTGGTTCAGGGTGCCCGGAACTCTGAAGGTGTTGATGCATGGTACCCTGGGAGAGTGGATCGGCGGAAAAGATATCATACTGGATCTTCTCGGCAAGATCGGACCGTCAGGGGCGCTTTACAAATGCATCGAATTCGGGGGCGATACGGTCGAGGAACTTGGCATGAGCAGCAGATTCACGATTTCAAACATGAGCGTTGAAGCAGGGGCCAAGACGGGCGTTTTCCCCGCGGACGAGATTACCCTCGCCTACCTCGAAGAAAAAGGAGTCCGAGGGGCGACTGAATTATACTCCGATCCTGATGCTGAATACGCGGAAACCATCTCGATAGATTGCGGCTCTCTGGAACCACAGGTTGCCACACCGTATCTGCCGACCAATGCTGTCCCGGTTTCCGAGGTCGAAGGATTGGAACTGGACCAGGTAGTCTGCGGCTCATGTACAAACGGAAGGCTGGAGGATATGCGGGTGATCGCGCATTTCCTGAAAGGCAGATCTGTCAACCCCGAAACAAGGTTGCTCGTTCTCCCCGGAAGCCAGGAAGTCCAGATGGAGATGATACGTGAAGGGATCGCAGAGGAGATCTTGAGAGCCGGTGGTGTCTTCGGCCCGCCAACGTGTGGTCCCTGTATAGGTGGACACATGGGAGTCCTGGGTCCAAGCGAGAGGGGACTATTCACGACAAACCGGAACTTCAGGGGAAGATGCGGGCATCCCTCGAGTCAGGTTTATCTCTCAGGTCCCGCGGTAGCCGGCGCCAGTGCGGTTGCCGGAAGAATTGTTGACCCGAGGAGTTTCTCATGACAAACGGAGGGGTGATACTAGAGGGAAAGGCTTTGAAATATGGGGATCACATCGATACGGACCAGATCATCCCGGCGAGGTACTGCACTTCCTATGAGGAGGAGGAACTGGCCCCTCACTGCATGGAAGGAGCGGACCCCTCTTTCAACGAGAAGGTTGAGCCTGGAGATATCCTGGTGGCCGGGGAGAATTATGGCTGCGGCAGCTCGAGGGAGAATGCTCCACTGGCAATAAAGGGCGCGGGTATTTCGGCCGTTATCGCGAAGTCGTTTGCCCGTATTTTTTACAGGAACTCGATCAACATTGGCCTTCCTATCCTCGAGAGCGAGGAAATAGTCGATTGCACCGAGGAAGGTAACCTCATTCGCATAGACCTGACATCGGGAGTGATCGAAAACCTGACCCGGGAGGTCACCGGCAAAGCCAGCCCGTTTCCTCCGTTGATGAGGGAGATTATCGATGCGGGAGGGATGGTACCTTATATTCGAAAGAGGCTTACGGGAAGGGGATAATGGAAGGGGATCGATATGGAGATAGGTAAAGTTGGAGTTTTGGGATGCGGGTTGATGGGGTCCGGCATTGTCCAGGTTGCGGCCCAATCCGGATATACAACCGTGGTTAGGGAACTCGACCAGGAAATGCTGGACAGAGGATTGGCCAGGATAGAAAAGTTTCTCGCGAGAGGTGTCGAGAAGGAAAAGCTGACCCGCGAGGATATGGACCGGGCCTTTGGCAACATAACGAGCACCCTGAAGCTGGAGGACCTTGGAGATTGTGACATAATCATCGAGGCGATCGTCGAGGATCTCGAGGCCAAGAACGAAATGTTCCTGTCCCTCGACAAGATCTGTCCCCCCGAAACGATCTTTGCAACGAACACCTCTTCCTTGACGGTGACGTCGATGGCAAGGGCAACGAGTCGGCCGGAGAGGACTCTGGGGCTTCATTTTTTCAACCCGGTTCCGCTGATGAGGCTCGTAGAGGTCGTTAGAACGATACTGACGGACGAGGACGTCTTCAACGAAGCCTTTGAGTTCTGCAAATCCCTCGGAAAGGACCCTGTCGCCGCAAAGGACAACTCCGGATTCATAGTAAATCTCCTGCTCGTGCCTTACCTCCTCGATGCCATCCGGGCACTGGAGAAAAACATCGCCTCTGTGGAAGACATAGACAAGGGAATGATGTTCGGTTGTGGCCATCCAATGGGTCCACTGACACTGCTCGATTTTGTAGGGCTGGATACAACATACAGGATTGCAAATATCATGTTCGAGGAGTACCGGGAAACTCGGTATGCCCCTCCTCCCCTGCTCAAGAAAATGGTTCTCGCCGGATATTATGGCAGAAAGTCGGGGAAAGGGTTTTACGACTACTCTGGTGAGAAACCGGTTCCGAGTTCTATCCTGATCTGATGCAAAGAATATTAGTCGGCGCGATGGTTCGGACGATGGATCCAGCTCAGCCCGTCGCCGATGCCGTCGTCGTCAGGGATGGTAAGATAGCGAAAGTCTGTCGGATGGGAGGTCTCGACCTTGATCCGGCCGGGGATGAAGAAGTGATTGACATGAGTGGGAAGGTGATTATCCCAGGGTTTATAGATTCCCATATTCACTTCAGCCAGGTAGTTTGGGAGAATGCACTGATCGACCTCTATAGCGTCCGGAACCCGGGAGAGCTGCGTGAAACACTCGCCGCTAGCCAGATGGAGGGGGTGACGGGGGAGTGGATAATCGGCAGGGGACTTCGGTGTAGCGTTCTCGAGGAGGTGAGAGTTCACACCGGTAAACTCCTCGATGTCTTCGCAGGAAGAGAGCCGCTAATTCTCGGAAGCGAAGACACACACACCGCCCTTATCAACGCCAGAGGAGCAGAACTCCTGGAGAAAGAAGGAGTGGCAGGCCTGGCCGGAAGGGGTTCTCTGGAGAGGTGGGGTGAATTCATTCTCCTGAGGGAAAGCGAGGCTTTTGCAGCCTGGAGATGGATCGAAAGTAGTGAAAAAAATCTTCGCGAGGAGGATTTCGAAAAAGGGGTTAGCGACCTTAACAGGCTTGGTGTGACGGGGATTTATTCCTTTGAGATGTTGAGGGACAGCCTGGCCATTGCAAAGAGCAGGGCATGTAGGCGGGGTTTGAAGACCACGATCGGATTTTACGAAGATGACCTGGAGACAGTATTGTCGTCCGGTTCTGATTCAGTAGGCGAAGGAGTCGAGCTGGGCGGTTTAAAGCTCTTTGTAGATGGAGCCCTTGGATCCAGGACCGCTCTTCTCCTGGAGCCATACGAGGATGGGGAGACATGCGGTATGGAAGGGCAGCCCCTTGATAGCCTTAAATACGGCGCCCGTCTCGCGGCGGAAAACGGGATAGGTCTCTGCATTCACGCTATTGGTGATCGCGCCGGCAGGATAGCACTCGATCTCCTTGTGGAAATCTCAGAGGAAAGAGATCAGCTGGCTGCAAGAGACAGGATTGAACACCTGCAGCTCCTTCATCCTGATGACCTCCCCAGATTTTCGGAAACGGGCGCGATAGCTTCGATTCAGCCGACTCATATCGTCGGTGATCGGATAGCCGCAGAGCGGGCCTGGGGGGAAAGATGCAGGTATGCCTATCCCATGAGAAGCCTGATAGAGAATGGTGCCAGGGTTGCTTTCGGTTCGGATGCACCTGCCGGACGAGTGAATCCTCTGGAAGCGATCAGGTTGGCAGTGACGAGAGATATTGGAGAGGGAGAGCTGCATAAGGATCGCTGGTATTCCAGAGAAGCGATTTCGACCGGAGAGGCGATCGCCTCGCATACAGTTGAAGGTGCTTTTGCTGCTGGATTGGAGGGATCGACGGGAATGATTCACGAAGGATTCAGGGCAGATCTGGTCATTCTATCGAGAGACCCGTTCCGGTCGGAGGAGGACCTCCTGGAGACAGAGGTCATTGCGACACTTGTCGGAGGTGAGGAGGCTTACGATGAAGAAGGACTCTTTATCTCCCCAGCTTGAGGAGAAGGATATCCGCGTCTTATGGGAAACTGAATATCCCGGGTAATCAGAGAGAGGGGGAGCAAGATGGCATATGAAAATCTGAAATTAGAAGTGAAAGATAACATAGGCTACTGTACTATCAACAGACCGAAGGTCCTCAATGCGCTCAATGCGCAGACCCTCTTCGAGCTGATGGCGGTCTTTTCCGGTGTAAAGAACGAAAATAAGGTTTCCGGGGTAATCTTGACGGGAGCAGGAGAAAAGGCATTCGTGGCCGGAGCGGATATTGGAGAGCTCTCCAAGCAGAAGCCGATTTCGGGGAAGGAGTTCGCACTCATGGGCCAGCAGGTCTTCAACTTTATCGAGGACCTGGGTAAGCCGGTCATTGCAGCAGTCAATGGGTACGCCCTGGGTGGGGGATGTGAACTCGCGATGGCCTGTAATATTCGAATCGCCTCTGAATCCGCGAAGTTTGGTCAACCGGAGGTCAATCTTGGGATAATACCCGGGTACGGTGGCACCCAGAGATTGCCGAGGCTCGTAGGTATCGGAAGGGCGATGGAGTTGATCCTGTCTGGAGAGGTGATCGACGCGCAGGAGGCGTTCAGGATCGGGCTCGTGAACAAGGTTGTTCCGGCGAAGGAACTGATTTCGGCCTCGGAGAATATTCTCCTGAAGATCCTGTCCAAGGGGCCGGTCGCGGTAAAGCTGGCTATGGAGGCTATAAATCATGGGACGAGAATGTCGTTGAGTGAGGGACTCCTTCTCGAGGCAGACCTCTTTGGCCTGGCATGTTCGACGCAAGACATGCGAGAGGGGACCGGGGCGTTCATCGAGAAGCGGAAGGCGAAATTCAAGGGAAAATAACCATTCCCTGCATTATTGGGGGTTTAGGAGACTGAGATGGATGAGAGTAAACTGATATATGACTGGAACACGGCGAGCGATGACCGTGTTGTTCCCTCAAAACCGATTGAGTTCGACGATGAAACATTGAGGGATGGTCTTCAATCACCCTCTGTTGTCGATCCGGACATCGGGCAGAAGATCGAGATTCTCCATCTCATGAATGAATTGGGGATACATATCGCCGATATCGGGCTTCCTGGAGCAGGACCCCGCGCCCGCGAGCATGTCCTCGCATTGACACGTGAAATCGCAGACAACAACCTGGACATAGCGGCGGATTGCGCCGCTCGAACGATAAAGGCCGATATCACACCTATCATAGAGATATCACAAAGAGTAGGCATTCCCATAGAGGTTTCAACGTTTATCGGTTCCAGTCCGATAAGGCAATATGCCGAAGAGTGGACCCTGGACAAGATGCTGAAGCATACCGAAGAAGCCGTGAGTTATGTCGTAGAGAATAACCTCCCGGTCATGTATGTCACTGAAGATACGACACGCGCCGATCGGGAGACCATAGAGAGACTTTATACGACAGCAATCGAGTGCGGAGCGCGGCGTATCTGTGTATGTGATACGGTCGGGCATGCAAATCCCCGTGGGGTGCGAACACTCATGCGATTCGTCGTTGATGTCGTCGAGAAGACCGGAGAGGATGTGAAGATAGACTGGCACGGCCACCGAGACCGGGGGTTGTGCATACCCAATACGATCGAGGCCATTGAAAACGGAGCGGATAGGGTTCACGGTACTGCGTTGGGCATCGGAGAAAGGGTAGGGAACACCCCTATGGATCTTCTCCTGGTGAACCTTCGCCTCCTCGGATGGATAGACAATGACCTCACAGCGCTCCCCAGATATTGCTCAGCGGTTTCAAAGGCATGCAGGGTGGGGATCCCGGACAACTATCCCGTTGTGGGGCGGGACGCCTTCAGGACAGCAACGGGAGTGCACGCCGCAGCGGTAATCAAAGCCAAGGCAAAGGGGGACGCCTGGCTTGCCGACAGGGTCTATTCAGGAGTTCCTGCCGGGATGGTAGGGAGGGAGCAGGGAATAGAGATCGGACCGATGAGCGGCGAATCTAACGTAATCTACTGGCTTAAACAGCATGGGATCGAGCCTGCGGAAGAAACCGTGGGCAAAATCTTCGCGTTGGCGAAAAAGACACCCCACCTCCTATCAGACGAAGCCATATTCGAGGCGTTGGAAGCGGATTGAGTATTCCCGCTGTCCCACTACCTTTTAGATACGATGAAGGACAAAAATCGCTCAACTTAGGGTTTATAAAGTAGAGATAAAACAAAGCAGACAAGGAGGGAAGAGATGAGTTTGTCGGGTCAAGTGGCGATCGTGACGGGAGGCAGCCTCGGGATCGGAGCTGCTGTAGCTCTCGATCTGGCCGGCCAGGGAGCAAACGTCGCCCTGAATTACAGAAAACACAAGGAGGAGGCAGAGGAAATAATTCGCAAGGCGGAGGAGAAGGGAGTTAAAGGGATGGCTGTTCAGGCGGATGTTTCGGTCTTTGAGGATGCGGCGAAGATGGTCGAGGAGGTTCATGCTGCCTTTGGAAGGCTTGACATCCTCGTCAACAACGCGGGGATCAACTGGGACGGAGTGGTCTGGAAAATGGCCGAGGACCAGTGGGACAAGGTAATCGATGTGAACCTCAAAGGTTGCTTCAATTATACTCGGGCCATCGCGCCTTTATTCCGGGAACAGAAGTCGGGAAAGATCGTCAACATCACTTCTATCAATGGGTTGAGGGGGAAGTTTGGTCAATCCAACTATTCTGCATCCAAGGCAGGGATCGTCGGATTTACGAAGGCGGTGGCCAGGGAGTTGGGGAAGTACGGCATCAACGTCAACGCTGTGGCTCCTGGGTTGATCGAGACAGACATGGTAAAGGAGGCTCCCCAGGAAGTCATTGACCAGGCCTTGAACGAGATCATACTGGGTCGCGTCGGGAAGCCGGAAGAGGTCGCCAGTGTCGTTTCGTTCCTGTGCAGTGATGCGGCAAGGCACATCACGGGGGAAGTGATCAAAGTAGACGGCGGACAATATATTTAGACCTAATTTGAGTGATTCGATCACTAATCACTATATTCTTCTTAGATAACTAGTTGTGACCGACATATCGACAGGAAGAGAGGAGAAACAATGGTTGTGGATCTTAAGGATATCGTGGTGATCAGTGCCATCCGGACACCAATGGGGAGGTTCGGGGGTACACTGAAAGATATCGCCTCCTATGACATCGGCGCGCATGCGATCAAGGGAGCGCTGGACAGGCTCGAACTGAGCGGAGATAGTATCGATGAAGTGATCTTCGGCAACTGCCGCCAGGCGGGTAATGGCCCGAACCCTTCAAGAACGGCGTCGGTCAGGGGTGGAATCCCGGTAGCCGTTCCAACTCAGACGATAAACATGGCCTGTCCGTCCGGGATGAAAACCCTGGCCCTGGCTTCACAGGTCATTCAATTAGACGGTTCCAGAGTGGTTATGGCCGGGGGGATGGACAGCATGAGCACTATTCCATATCTCCTGAAGGGAACACGGTGGCAGGGATTCAAGATGGGAGACAAAGTCCTGGAAGATGGGTGGAGTGATTCGATCGATCCCCTGTGTGGAGTTGGGATGGGAGTAACTGCGGAAAACCTGGCCGAAAAATACGACATATCCAGGGAGGAACAGGACAGATACGCACTGGAGAGCCACAAGAAGGCCGCGAGAGCCCAGGAGAAGGGATGGTTCGACGAAGAAATCGTCCCCATGACGGTCCCGGGCAAGCGTGGTAGTGAACCTGTAGTGTTCAACCAGGACGAATCGATAAGACCTGATTCAAGCCTGGAGAAGCTGGGAAAGTTAAAGGCGGTTTTTAAGAAGGAAGGGACAGTAACGGCGGGAAACGCATGCGGGATGACCGATGGTGCGACAGCCCTCATCGTCACATCGCGCGAGAAAGCAAAAGCCATGGGATTCCCACCACTTTTTTCTTTTGTCTCATTTGCCGATACAGCGGTGCAGCCTGAAGAGATGGGTGATGGACCATCCCAATCCATACCACAGGCACTCGAGGGGGCATCGATGGACCTTTCAGAGATGGACCTGATAGAGGTCAACGAGGCGTTTGCCGTTCAGATACTGGCAAACGAGAGGGTCTTGAAGTGGGACAGGGATAAACTCAACGTGCATGGGGGAGCGATCGCTCTTGGGCATCCTACGGGAATCAGCGGGGCAAGGATCATAGTGACACTTTATCACGCTTTGAAGACACACGATAAGGAGATGGGAGTCGCGGGCATCTGTGGCGGCGGTGGTGTCACCATGGGAGCGGTGATCAAGAGGGAATTGTAATGGGTCACCTCGATAACCCTGCCGACCGGTAAGATGCGTTAGTTGTTGCATGACAGGACACGAGAGATTGGAGGGAACGTTGTCGAACAACTCGGTCGATTACAAGCATATCAAGGTGAATCAGGGAGATGAGGTTTCGCGCCTGATCTTTTCCAGGCCTCCATACAATGTGATGAATATCGAGATGATGGAGGAGATATTGGAGGCCCTGGAGATAACCGGCAGGAACAAGGACCTGAAGGTTCTGGTCATAGAGGCGGAAGGGAAAGCCTTCTCAGCGGGAGTCGACGTTGCCGATCATACAGAGGACAAGGTAGAGGAAATGTTAACGATCTTTCACAACATCTTCTTCGCCCTCAGGACATTTCAGCAGCCGATAGTTGGCGTGGTGGATGGCCCGGCGCTCGGTGGTGGCTGTGAGATCATTACCTACTGTGACATGGTTATAGCTTCAGAAAGGGCAACTTTCGGTCAACCGGAGGTGAAGGTTGGAGTGTTTCCGCCAGTCGCTGTGGTCGCCCTTCCCAAGCTGATCGGTAAACGGAAGACCTACGAGATGGTGCTGACAGGCAAGACCCTCGACGCGAATGAAGCCCTGGAGATCGGTATGATCAACAAGGTTGTACCGCATGACAAGCTCGGTGAAGAGGTCGACTCCTTCCTGACCGACCTTCAGAGCCAGAGTTCCATCGTGTTGAGGTTGGCGAAACGAGCGGTTTTCGAGGCCCTGGGGCTTGGTTTCGAGGAAGGTATCCAGGTGGCGGAAAGATTATATCTCGATTTCTTGATGAAGACAGAGGATGCGAAAGAAGGCCTTCAGGCGTTTCTCGAGAGGAGGAAACCTCACTGGAAAAATCAATAAAACCTTCTCAAGAGGGTATCATCCTCGAGGTCTCTCTGTGCAAGGAGGTCTATTTTGTGGGTGAACCTTTATATCTCCTTGTCAGGTTGAAGAACGACTCCAATGGCGAGATACCTGTCGCGCCGTTAAAGATCTCATCTTCAGATATTGCAGGGAACCTGGGTATCGTCATGACTCGAGAGAATGGTGTCCGGGAGTTTCATCCTCCCTATGTTGAATCGGGCCCCGAGACGATTTCCCCTGCGGCCGAACTACTTCCACTACTGGAACCCGGGAAGCGCTGGATGATAGTGGTCGAACTTCTTTCCTATTTCAGTGAAGAGAAAGGACTGATCTCTCATCCAGACAATCGGATCCAGATAGGGAGCGGATCTTACAGCCTCCAGGCCTTTTACCGGTGGGATTTTCACCCGAGTGTCGTGATCCGCTCGGAGACATTGAGTATCTTGATTGATAGACCTCCGGTCCGTGACAAGTGGAAAAGATGGCGTTTCGGAAGAACCTCCAGTAAACTCCTCCGTGGTGCGTTACTGGGGGATCCCATACGTCTTTGCCGAGAAATCTATTCGTTGGATTACAACATCTGGATGTCCGGGGATATTATCAGGGCGTCCATTATGGATGGGCTGGAGAAAGATTCGCTGGGAACCATAGGGGCCTTCTATATCGTTGAAGAGAACCAGGGAGGCGCTCCCCTTTTTCTCTACGACTTGATAACATACAGAGAAACATTAACGGGACAGGAAAGTAAAGAGGAGCGGATTTTTCTCGATGAATTGACCGCACGGTGGCCGGACAGCTTCATCGGGGAGGTCGCCATGCAGAAGAAGAGATTTGAGAAGATAGCATTAGGGAGAACACACAACGCAATTCGTTCGAGTATGGTCGAAGAAGAAAATAGATAATCCCCAGAAGAGGAGGAATGATGAAAGCGGCAGTATATTACGGACCCAAACGACCCCTTGAGATAGAAGACGTGCAGAGGCCGGAACCCGTGGAAAATGAGGTCCTCGTCAAGGTCTCCGCCTGCGGGGTATGTCACACAGACCTTCACTATATCGATCACGGTGTGCCGACATTCAAGGAACCGCCCCTGATCCTCGGTCATGAGGCCTCGGGGATCATTGAAGAGGTGGGCCCGTGTGTCTCCTCCTGGAAGGCGGGTGACAGGGTATTGATCCCGGCTGTTCTGAGCTGTGGTCGTTGCAGTTACTGCCGGGAAGGGAGAGAGAACATCTGCCAGGGAATGGTGATGCTGGGTAACAATATCGATGGAGCTTATGCCGAATATATCAAGGTCCCTTCCAAGGATCTCGTTCATCTGCCGGAGGAAATCCCTATCGTCGAAGGGGCAATAATTGCGGACGCTGTCTCGACACCATTCCATGCGGTCAAGAACAGGGCAAAGGTGAAGCCTGGAGAGACGGTAGTCGTCTTTGGATGTGGTGGAGTAGGGATCAACGTTGTCCAGATCGCGGCAGTGGTTGGGGGTATGGTCATAGCCGTTGATATCGATGATAAAAAGCTGGCACTGGCAAAGAAGATGGGAGCAATCGAGTGTATCAACGCGAATGAAGTCGAGCGAGTGAGTAAGGCGGTAAGAAAGTTGACTGGTGGTGGGGGAGCTGATCTTGCCATGGAGGTAATAGGGAAGCCCGCGACCATGGAGGAAGCCTTCAACTGCATCAAGACGGGGGGTAGGTTGTGTATAGTCGGCTATACCAATGAGAAGATAACCCTTAACGCGGGTCGGATTATGTACAGGGAAGTTACTATTATGGGGTCTCTCGGGTGCAGACCGGTAGATTACCCGGTAATAGTCGAAATGGTCAAGCGTGGCAAGATTAAAATCGAATCGCTGGTAACTCACAGGTTCCCCCTCGAAGAGATTCATGAGGCATTCGAGGTGATGAGGAAGGGAGAATCGCTGAGATCCGTCGTCGAATTTTGAAATGAAAAGGGCTGGCCAGTGTTCCGGGACGGGACACTAAACCCTCCTGGACCTTTAATGAAGGGAGAAGAAATGAACGTTGTCGTCTGTATCAAACGCGTGCCGGATACCGAGGCTAAGATCAAAATCTGCTCTGACGGGAAATCGATCGATCCCGCAGGTGTCAGCTTCGCAATGAATCCGTATGACGAATATGCCCTCGAGGAGGCCCTCCAGATCGTGGAAGGTGCTGGTGAAGGGAAAGTAACGGTTGTATCTCTGGGTGACTCCGGGTGTAAAGAGACACTGCGAACCGCGCTGGCCATGGGGGCTCATGAGGCGGTTCATGTTCAAACCACTGAGACCAGATTGGATGCCCATGCTACGGCATCGGCGCTGGTGGAAGTTCTCCGCGGAATGGAATATGACATGATCCTGTTCGGGAAACAGGCTATCGATGGAGATCAATCGCAGGTTGGTCTCCTCGTGGCAGAAGCCCTTGGACTGCCCGCCGCATCCGTTGTGGTAGAACATAAACTCGAAGGCAGAGAATCTGAGGTGAAGAGAGAAATCGAAGGCGGCCACGAAGTGATACGACTCCCTTTGCCTGCCGTCATCACCGCCCAGAAAGGCCTGAATGAACCGCGTTATGCATCCCTGAAGGGGATCATGGCTGCAAAGAAGAAACCGATCAGCGATGTCGCGGCGGTAGAGACGGAGACATTAGTGGAGGTGCTGGAGATGAGTTATCCTCCTGAGAGGCCGGAAGGGCGGATCGTTGGTGAAGGTGTCGAGGCTGTTCCAGAATTGATTCGGCTCTTGAGAGAGGAAGCTAAAGTACTGTGAGATCTATAACCGGATACCCGGAAATCAACCAGATGGACGGAGGGACAATATGCCTGGTAATATCCTGTTCTTTGCTGAACAGCGTGATGGAAAACTGAAGAATGTGGCGAGAGAGGTTGCTGCTACAGGTAGGAGACTGGCAGATCAGATTGGCGTAGAGCTTGAAGGCGTTCTGATCGGTGGTGGTGACCTGGAACATCTTTCACAGGAACTGGCTGAATGTGGCTCAGACAGGGTTTACTTGTTCGAAGATGATACTCTCGAAAAATATGCCGCATCGGCCTATACCTCCTGTGTCCACAGGTTAGCAAGAGATAAAGAACCGTCGTGCATACTGATAGGCGCGTCTGCAATGGGGAAGGATCTGGCCCCGAGATTGGCAGGCAGGCTTGGGTCGGCCATGGCTCCTGACTGTACGGGTATTGAATTCGAAGGTAATGACCTGGTGGCCTCGCGTCCGGTGTACGCCGGTAAGGCCTTTGTCAGGGTGAGAATTAAGGGGACAACACCTGTCGCTACCTTGAGGCCGAAGGCGTTTCCCATCTCCGATCAAGTGGTCAGCAGAGAGGGTTCCGTCGAAAAGGTTGAATACAGTCCTTCCCAGGAAGACCTCAGGGATTGCGTCCTCAGCGTCGGGACCGAATCAGGAGGTGCGATAGACCTCACAGAGGCAGATATCATAGTCTCTGGAGGGAGAGGTGTAAAGGCGCCGGAGAATTTTTCGATAATCGAGGAGCTCGCCGCGGCGTTAGATGGTGTTGTAGGTGCTTCGCGTGCCGTAGTCGACGCGGGGTGGCGGTCTCACAACGATCAGGTCGGGCAGACTGGAAAAGTTGTCAACCCGACTCTATACGTCGCGTGTGGGATATCGGGCGCCATTCAACACCTTGCCGGAATGAGGTCATCAAAATACATCGTTGCAATCAATAAAGATCCCGATGCCCCTATTTTCAAAGTGGCAGACTACGGAATCGTAGGAGACCTTTTCGAAATTGTTCCGAAGCTGGCAGAGGAGATCAGGAAGCTTAGAGATTAGATGGAACAAGGCATTTCTGCTAATATGCTGAGAAAAGGAGCCCGTTGAAACACGGGCTCCTTTTAGTAAAGAGTTATCGAGTTGAGATTAGAGATCCTGGGGTTTGATGGTCTTGCGACCGTTGGCCATAGCACGGCTTTCTGCATCAGCGATAATGTTTCTGACCTTCTTGTCCAGGGCATCGTAAAAGCTTCCAGAGACGTTGCAGTTCTTCGCGGCTGATTTTGTCCGGGACTTTGAGATGATCAAACCTTCGGGTTTGGACTCTTCGAACATCTCTCCTCTCCTTTCAACGGATGGATTGTTGTTGGTGGCTGACAGAACAAAGATACCTCAGCCACTTCAGAAAGTCAACTGGAAAAACCAAAGCACTTTGGCTTCTCTATATCACCTCCTGTCGCATCGCTCGATATGTGCAATCTGTTCAGGCCGGTGGATTCAACCAGTCCTGGCGTCCTTCCAGGGCAAGGAGCCTTCGCTTAATCTCTCTTCCGCCTTTCGCGTTCCGCATGAATCCTCCGAGGCGGTTGCCGGAGGCAACCACTCGGTGGCATGGGATAACAATGGGTATTGGATTGCTGCCGAGGGCATTGCCTACTGCTCGAGACGCCCCGGGTTTGCCGATCGCTATCGCTATCTCCTTGTAGCTTTTCACCCGACCAAAAGGTAGTGCTCTTGTTGCATCGAGCACGCTTCTCTGGAAAGGTGTCTTGAGAAGTGACAGATCAATCGGGAAATCAAACGATTCTCTCTGTCCTCCAAGATATTCGAGGAGTTGCTCCTTGTAAGCTTCTCCGCTCGAATTGCCAGGCGTAACCTGCGTTTTCATGCTGCCCACCACGGAGGATTGGCCGTTTGAAAGCTTTTCCCCAGGGGAAAATGATATGGCTAAAAGGCCTGCCGGACCGTAGTAAATCGTGAGTGGACCAGTGATATCATGAGATAATGTAGAGAAGTGAAAATGAACATCGAGCGCATTACCCGTCGATCGCAGGGGATTAGCAAGCGAATACAACGAACCAGTCCTTATCATTATATTTTGAGGGATCCTTGTGGATAACCACGCGGCTTCAATCACGGGTTTGGATCAGACACTTACCAGCGAATGTGTTACGGTAGATGGGCTTCTCGAGTCGAGACACTGCCTTCGAGTCCTATTTACCGTCTGGACGTTAATAAATATACAATATGGGATAGAAAGGTCAACAAATAAATTAAGGGATCTTTGTGACAATTGACTTTTCCACGGTCCCTGGGTAATTTAGAAAAAACGAAAGAGTGCTCTATCAACTTGGGTGCAAACAATGGAGGGAGAAAAGTTGAATCAAACATTACGCTGTCATCGAATCTGGCCGTTAGTTTCAATTCTTGGTCTACTTGTCATCGTGACAGGCATGTTGGCCACCAGCACCGGTGAGTCATCAGACGAGTATCGGCAGGTGAGCCATCAGATCAGGGCGAGGCTCTATCTGGACCAGCATAGGCTTGAGGCGACCGACCAGATTACCCTCCGCAAAACCGGGAAGAAAAGCCGTGTGTGGCGGTTTCTCCTCGGACAGGACCTCGACGTGAGCTCTGTCAGGGTGGGAGAGGGGGATATTTCCTTTAAGAGAATCGAGGGTGAAAAAACGGGCATAGTGCCGGGTGGGAAAGAGAACGGTCATGAAGACCGGCAGCCGGCGATGTGGGAGGTAGACCTCAAGGGGTTCGGGAAAGGGAGAGAGGAAGTGGTGGCTGAGGTCTCTTACGGCGGTGTCATTTATGATACATTGAAGGTTCCGTCCTTCTCCCGCGAGTTTATCGCCAACCAGACAACGGGACTGATAGGTGAGGAAGGCGTCTACCTTAGCGAGTCGAGTGCCTGGTATCCAGGGAGTTCTGGGGAGCTTACCACGTTTTCACTGGAGGTGATTGTCCCCGCTGCGTATGAGGTTGTAAGCCAGGGGAAACGCGTAATCGATAAGGTCGAGGAGGGTCTCAGGACGATTCGCTGGGAATCGCCACACCTGACTGATACGATCTATCTCATTGCTGGGCAGTACGATATAGAAGAAAGAGATGTCGATGGCGTGAAGATATACGCGTACTTCTTCCCCAAGAGCAAAGATCTGCGGGACACGTACCTGACCGCTACAGACAGATACATACGGATGTATTCAGGGCTGATAGGTCCCTATCCATACGCGAAATTTGCCGTTGTGGAGAATTTCTTCGAGACCGGTTACGGCATGCCATCATTCACTCTCCTCGGCAGTTCTGTTATCCGTCTTCCATTTATTGTCTATACATCTTTAGGTCATGAGGTGCTTCATAACTGGTGGGGAAATTCGGTCTTTGTCGATTCGACCTCGGGAAACTGGTGTGAGAGCCTGACAACATACATGGCCGATTATTATTACAAAGAGCAGCAGGGTGCTGACGCGGCGAAACAATACAGGATGGAGATCAACAAGTCATACTCGAACTACGTCAACACAAACAACGATTTTTCCCTCGCAAGTTTTACATCCAGAACCACACCGGCGACACGGACGGTAGGCTACGGGAAGGGAGCCATGGTCTATCACGGTCTGAGGCGGATCCTCGGAGACGAGGTCTTTTTTCATGCCCTGAGGAACTTTTTCGAAGGGCACATCTACACGCATGCGAGCTTTGATGACCTGAAAAAAGCCTTCGAGAGAGAGGGGGGAATCGACCTGGACTGGTACTTCGACCAGTGGATCGAAGGGGTCGGCGCGCCGCGTCTCCACCTCGAATCTGTCAATTTTATGGAAGGTTCGCCCGGAACGATAGAGTTCGTGATTTCCCAGGAGGGGACGGGCTCACCGTATCGGCTGGAAGTACCGGTGGTCATCGAGACGAGCGAGGGAAAGGAGGAGCAAAATATAGGACTTCAAAGCATGAGTAAGGAGTTGTCCATTCAGATCTCCGGTGATCCCCTCAGCCTGTCTGTCGATCCTGATTACCACCTCTTTCGACGGATGGATTCGCTCGAGATTCCCCCATCGCTCAGTATGGTCCTCGGCGATGAGAACGAGATGATCATCTTGCCGGATAAGGCGGATAGCTCCTTTCTCGAGGCATACGAGGAGCTTGTAGGGCAGATCAACAGAACGGGCAAGGCCGAGGTTAGAAGGGCTGACGAGGTCGGTCAGAAAGAGTTAGAAGAGAATTCTATCTTTATCTTTGGAGGTCCTGATGAGAACAGCGCCTGGAGTGCCATCATCGATGATCCCAGGTATGAAATTGATGTCCTTGAGGGATCGGTTGTTATTGCAGGTGCATCATATCCCGCACAGAGGCACAGCTTCCTCTCGGTGCTAAGGAGCCCGCACGATCCCGGTCGGGGGATAGCCCTCTTTTTTGGTTATGATGAGGATAGCGTCCGTGAAGCCGGTAGAAAGCTGGTCCACTATGGAAAGTACGGTTATCTCGTCTTCGAGGGTGGAAAGAACGTTGCGAAGGGGTCATGGGAAGTGAAAGATTCCCCACTGACCTACAGATTTGACAAATAGGGACAAGTTAGGAGTTAGCAGGTAGCTAACTCCTAACTCCTAACTCTTCTTTCTACCAGATCTTACTTCAGGATCACCATTTTTCTGGTGGACGAGAAGTC
>CAYTWO010000022.1:26870-29351 GCA_964442125.1 uncultured Gemmatimonadota bacterium | reverse complement strand
GCCTCCTGGAAAGGGTAGCGGCGAGTCGCTGGCGTCAGGGCGATTTAAAACCTCGGCAATGTTCGTCCCGCAGTGACAAACGAATACACCGATCCTCGGTTCCTGGCCACTCACTTCGATCTCAGGTGGATATATCAGTGGTATGATCAGGCTCCCTTTTTCTTCTTTAAGGATCGATAGAACGTTCGATGCCGCGCCGGATGCCTGCATGATTGTTTCGGGAATGTCTTTGGGCTCTGTGAACGGTCCGGACACGAATATTCCATCGCGCGTCGATTCGACGGGTCTGAAAGGCGTTGTCTTGCAGAAGTTGAACTCATTCAGCTCGATTCCGAACACATCAACGATTTTATCGATTGATTCCGGCGGCTGCATTCCCATCGACAGGACAACCATGTCATACTCACGAGAGAGCTTTTTGTCTCCTTCTGTCAGGTATTCGATTTTGAGATTTTTCGTCTCGTCCATCTCCTCTATGGAAGGCGGACGGCTTCTAATGTAATTCACACCAGACTGCTTGGTTTTCTGGTAATATTCCTCGAATCCCTTACTGAAGGCTCGCATGTCCATGAAATAGATGTCGCATTCCAAGTCTTCACCTACGTGTTCTTTGGCGATGATGGCCTGTTTTGTGGCGTACATGCAGCAGACCGAGGAGCAGTAATCTCTTTCGCTATCACGTGAGCCGACACACTGGATGAACGCGATCCGTTTCGGTGTCACTTTGTCACTCGGCCTTGATACCTTTCCAGAAAATGGTCCTGAGGGTGACAATATTCTTTCGAATTCGAGGGCGTTAACGACATTAGGATATCGGCCATACCCAAGCTCTTCCTTAATTCCTGCATCGAAGGGCTCATATCCCGGGGATAATATGATTGCACCGACATCTAATTCCACTACTTCTTCCTTCGGCACATCGTGATTTATTGCCTCTGCACCGCATTTTTCTTGACACAATAGACATTCTGAACAGATCCCACACTCCAGACAGCGGTTGGCCTCCTCGAGAGCCATCTCTTCCGTGTATCCCTGATCGAATTCTGTAAAGCTTCTCTTTCTTTCTTCAATAGGCACAAGGATAGGGGGCTGTCTTCTGTTCCAGCTCCTGATACTTTTTCTTATCTCCTCGTCCGTCAGTTCTACCCTGTATGGGGAAGGCTCGATTCGTTCCGGTTCCTTACCGTTGAGATAGAGGTCGATCGATTTCGCCGCTCGGTGACCGAAGGCTATGGCATCGACTATGAATTTATCCCCTTCAACTACATCCCCCCCTGCGAATACCCTGGGCTTCGAAGTTTCCAGGGTGACTTCATCAATTTCGATGGATCCGGACCTTGTTTGATTGATCCCTTCGTGTATAAATGTTGTCTCGGGTGCCTGACCGATCGAAAAAATGACCGTGCCGGCTTCGATCACGTGTTCGGTACCCTCGATTATATCCATCTCCGGACTCCCATCCTCGTCGAACCCGTGGAAGTTTACTTTGACACACTTGACACCGGTGACATTACCGTTTTGTGAAAGAATCTCGAGGAAGGACCGGGAGGGATAGATGACTACCCCCTCCTTCTCGGCGTCTTCTATATCCCAGGGATCGGCAGACATCTCTTCTCGCGGCTCCAGGCAGGCGAGCCGGACATCTTCAGCGCCCTGTCTCATGGCTGTTCGAGCGGCATCCATGGCTACGTTACCCCCGCCCAAAACCAGTACTATATCGGCTACATTTACTTCCTCGCCCATGGCTATACTACATATGAAGTCTGTACTGATGAGCACATCGGGTAAATCGCTTCCAGGAATAGGCAATTTTCTGCCCCGCTGGAGACCGATTGCGATGAAAACGGCGTCATATCCGGTTTTGAGGAGAGAATCAACACTCTGGACCCTGTGATTCGTCTTCAATTCGATCCCAGTGGACAAGACATTCTGGATGTCCCACCGCAATCTCTCTACCGGTAGCCTGTATTCTGGGACACCAAATCGCATCATTCCGCCCGGTTCAGAGAGGGCTTCGAACACGGTGACCGGGTAGCCCAAATTGCTCAGGTCACGGGCCGCGGTCAGCCCTGTGGGTCCCGATCCAATGATCGCCACTCTCTTGGTATTGTTACCGGTGTTTTCCTTTGCGGTTGCTGGTTTATTAGGGGTCAGCTTCCTCTCATATGCCCAATCGGTAATAAATCTTTTCAGCTTCATTATAGAGACCGGTTCGTCCACACGCCCTCTCGTACATTCATCTTCACAATAATGTTTGCAGACACGTCCGCAAACGGAGGGGAAGGGATTGTCTCGCACTATCACGTTGTAAGCATCTTCATAGCGTTTTTCTCTTATGAGCGCGATGTATCCCTGGGCTTTTTGCCCGGCGGGACAGGCGAATCGGCACGGAGACTGGCCTGATTTTTCGATCGAGAAGGTATTTGGGACCGCCTGCGGATACCTTCGATGGATTGCCTTTGTTGTGACGATATTCATGTT
>CAYTWO010000022.1:13205-26770 GCA_964442125.1 uncultured Gemmatimonadota bacterium | reverse complement strand
GGACCGCCTGCGGATACCTTCGATGGATTGCCTTTGTTGTGACGATATTCATGTTGTAATCATCTCGTATCTCAACCGGGCAGACTTCCTGACATTCACCGCAACCAGTACATTTCTTCTCATCGACGTACCTTGCTTTTCTCTTCAAGGTTACCACGAAATTACCCGGTGAACCTTCTATACGTTCCACCTCTGACAAGGTCATGATCTCGATATCTTTATTTCTTCCGGCCTCTACCAGCCTGGGCGCCATCGTGCACATCGCACAGTCGTTGGTGGGAAATGTCTTGTCCAGTTGAGACATCTTTCCTCCGATGGACGGCTTGTTCTCAACCAGATAAACCTTGATACCGGACGCCGTCAGATCGAGGGCCGCCTGCATGCCTCCTATACCGCTTCCAACAACCATTGCAGCCCCGATTTTTTTATTCTGTGATTGGTTATCCGGCATGTTCGGCGACGACCTCCCCGGGCAATTTCTGAGACAACTTCTGTTCTCTAAGCAAGGTTTTGTCTTTGACCGTTTGAAAGTAAATTGCCAGTGGCCGGTAAATCATATGAGACCATTTTCCAAATGGTATCTCGACGATCAACATGGGTACGGCAATTACCAGGTGAAGGGTATATAGGTAAATGGTGAGCAGAGGAAAACCCGAATACCTGGATATATGGACGGCCAGGCCACTCAGCGCGGTCATCAACAACAATATTGGCAATACCCAGTCTGACAGATCTGAGAACTTATGCACCTGTTCCTGTTTCTTGATGCGACCGAAAAAAATCTCCGCTGTTGCAAAGACAAGCGCACCTGTGATCAAATAACCCAGCCATCTTTGAGGGTGGTATACCGGGTAGATGTTGTCCGTTTGAAACCACTTCAGGAAGAAGACCAGGATAATAAACATCAGTACACACCCTGATGCCAGCAGCCAGTGTATTATCCACCGGCTTTTGTCTGTGCAATCTCGAAATCTTCTCTGAGTAAGCGTGTGGAGTATCATTCTCCAGGCTTGGGTGAGGTATAAAGAGATTGGTATCTTAATTTTGTTGCCGGAGTGCATAGTGTACCAGTACATGCGAAGCGCGTTGGAGAGTAACAGAAACAGGGATATGGCAAAAACGGAAAGGGTGAAAATTTCGATATTACCAAACATATGCTCCATTCCCATCGATACTGTGATGAAGTCGGATAGTTCTATTCCTACACTGTAGAGATGATAGAGGACGATCAGGATCAAGACCAGGAATCCTACGGCGAATAGCGAACCAAGTCGCCATTTCGTTGAACGGCAGATTCTTGAAGCGATACCCGTCCAGTCATATTGTGACGTTAGATAGCGTCGGAGTGTCATCATGGCTTCACCGGGTTCTGTTTGTCTTGGGCAGGCCTCGGAACAATCGCCACAGTAGTAGCACAACCAGGGTTCCAGGCTGTTTAGAAGTGGTTTTCGCAGACCCAGCAGGGCATATCTGATTGTTCGGCGTGGAAATGGTGCGAGGTCGTTTGTTAATTCACATTTTATCGTACAGCTGCCACATTGATAACAGGCATTGATGTCAAAATTACCATATCTTCGAACGTCAGCCAATAAAGTGGGGTCACTTTTGACTTTCATCACACTTATCCTGGGTCGCCAGAATCAGCCTGTTATCAGTCTGTTGGCAGCAGTCAACGTAGAGTAAGGGTCTTCCATTCTCTGTGCATTATACATGCTCAAAATATTAATGTCAACAATTTGAAAAGAATTGACAACCCGATAGGTGGTCATATAATTTGACTTTACAATTAAGTCTGATCAATGATTGCACCCCCATTAATTTTCTCGTGAGGCAATCCTAATCCTTGAACAGATTGATCGATAAAAAAGCGATCAAGCGCTATAGGATCGATGTTACAGGAACGGTGCAGGGTGTAGGTTTCAGGCCCTTTATCTATCGACTGGCCGGCCTGTACAACCTGACCGGCTTCGTTCGCAATACTCCAGTGGGAGTCGAAATCGAGGTCGAAGGCCCGCAAGAGCACCTCGAGACCCTGGAAAAACTTCTTGTCAAAGATCTTCCCCCCGCTTCCCGGATCGCCGATCTATCTCGTTGTGAATTAAAACCGCGAGGGGATTCGATATTTATCATAGAGGAGAGCGATCATGAGGGTGGAAAGGAAGTCGTCATTCCACCCGACATAGCAACCTGTGAAGACTGCAGGGCGGAGCTCCTCGATCCCTCCGACAGAAGATATAGATATCCCTTTATCAACTGTACGAATTGTGGTCCGAGACACACCATCGTGAAACAGATCCCCTATGATCGGGACAAGACAACGATGACCCCCTTTACGATGTGCAAAGCGTGCATGAAAGAATACCATGATCCCCTGAACCGCCGGTTCCATGCCCAGCCCAATGCCTGCTGGGACTGTGGCCCCATGTTGACCCTCCTCGATTCGTCCGGTAAAGAGATAGAGACCGGTGACCCGGTAACCGAGGTCGTAAAGATGCTTGAACAGGGGGATATCATTGCGGTGAAAGGGATTGGGGGATTTCACCTCGCGACCGACGCGACCCGGGGTGAGCCGGTGAGACGGCTCAGGGAGAGGAAGAGGAGGGAGGAAAAACCTTTCGCCATCATGTTGGGTGACCTCCGCTCTGTTCACGACTATGTGCGGGCGGGTCCTGAGGAGGAGAAGGTCCTCCTTCATCCGGCTCGCCCGATCCTCCTCCTCGAGAAGAAAGATGATTGCCCGATCGCCGAGGAGGTTGCCCCGGCGAACAGGTATCTCGGAGTCATGCTTCCCTACACGCCCCTTCATCTCCTGCTCTTCGAAGGACATGATGTGAGAGCCCCCCTGGCGCTCGTGATGACGAGTGCCAATCTCGGGGAAGAACCCATCGTCAAGGGCAACCGGGAGGCCCTCGAAAGGCTGGGGGATATCGCCGATTATTACCTCGTTCACAACCGTGATATTCACCAGAGGGCGGATGACTCTGTCGTGCGATCCATCGAGGGGAGGCCATACACCATAAGGCGATCGAGGGGATATGTACCCTCTCCAATCCGGCTCCAAACCGAGGTGGTGGCAATCCTCGGGTGCGGGGCGCATCTCAAGAATACCGTGTGCATCGCGAAGGGGAGAACCGCCTACCTGAGCCAGCACATCGGAGACCTCGAAAACGAGCTGGCCTCTGAATTCTACGAGGAGGCCATCGATCACCTCGAGCGGATCCTGGACATACATCCCGATATCATCGCTCATGACCTCCACCCGGATTACCTCAGCACGAGGTACGCGGAGGAGAGGAGGGGTATGGAAAGGATCGCTGTCCAGCATCACCATGCCCACATAGCCAGCTGTCTGGCCGAAAACGGGGTCCCCGGACCCGTCATCGGGATATCGTGCGACGGTACCGGACTGGGAGACGACGGTACGATCTGGGGGGGTGAAATCCTCCTCGCGGATCTCGGCGTGTACAGACGGATCGGTCACTTCGAGACGTTCCCGTTACCCGGCGGAGACGGCGCGATCAGGGCGCCATGGCGTGCGGCGTATTCAATTCTCCGGCAGGCATTTCCGATTGAATACCGGTCTGTTTTTCTCGGGCTTTTCCCCGAGATACCCGAAGAGAAGAGCGAACTGATCGAAGGGATGCTTGAAAAAGGGATCAACTCGCCATTGACTTCGAGCCTGGGGAGACTTTTCGACGCGGTTTCTGCTATCCTGGGTATCTCCCGTAAGACCTCCTATGAAGGGCAGGCGGCCATCGGGCTCGAGATGGCCATGGAGGGGGGCGGAATGGAGGATTATGATCCCGATCTCCGTGAAGAGGGTGAGAAGGTAGTCATAGGGACAGGTGAACTCATACGTCGAATCGTTGATGACCGGGGAACAGATCTGCCGGCGGGTCAGATCAGTCTTAAATTCCACAACTATGTGGTGAACTCGTTATATGAAGCGATATGCATATTGTCTGCGAGAGAGGGGATCAGAGACGTAGCCCTTTCCGGTGGATGCTTCCAGAACGTCTTTCTCCTTGAAAGCCTGGATGAAAGACTTAAACTTAAAGGATTTAAGGTCCTCAAGCACGCCGACATACCGGCCAACGATGGGGGAATTTCTCTCGGGCAGGTCATGGTTGCGGATTTTGTCCTGAAGACGGGAAAGGGCGCGTAAGATGTGTCTCGGTATTCCAATGAAGGTCCTCGAAATCTCTGGCGACACCGCTGTGGTCGAGCTCTCGGGGACGAGGAGCGTCATCAGCACGATGCTCCTTGAAGAAGTGAATGTTGGAGAGTTCGTCATCGTCCACGCGGGTTTTGGTATTCAGGTCCTGGATGAGCAGGAAGCGGAGGAAACCCTTTCCCTGATCAGACAGCTCGTGGGGGAGGAAGAATGAAACAGCTCGAAGAGTTCAAGAGTGCCCATCTCGTCAGGGGGCTCGCGGATAAGATAGGGGAGGAGGCCGGGGGCAAGGGATACCGGTTCATGGAGGTCTGCGGGACACACACGACAGCCATGTTCCGGCACGGACTGCGCGATCTCCTCGAGGGTACGGTAGATCTCCTGTCGGGACCCGGATGTCCGGTTTGCGTCACGCCGAACAGCTACCTCGACAGGGCGATCGAAATTGCCAGGGTGCACGATGTGATCCTGACGACCTTCGGTGACATGCTCAAGGTCCCCGGATCCGCGTCGAGTCTCGAGAGGGAACGCGCGGTAGGTGCGGATGTCAGGGTAGTATATTCCCCACTGGACGCGGTTTCCATCGCTGAAGGTGAGAGGACCAGGGACGTGGTCTTCCTCGGGGTAGGTTTTGAGACTACGACACCTCTCGTCGCGTCATCTATCGTCGAGGCGGAGAGGAGAAATATCGCGAATTTCCACATTCTCACGTCACATAAGCGGGTTCCCCCCGCGCTGGATGCCCTGGCCGTCGATCCGGAGATCGGTGTCGACGGTTTTATCCTTCCGGGTCATGTCAGCGTGATCATAGGCAGCAGGGCCTACGAGGCGGTATCAGAAAGTAATGGCATCCCCTGCGTGGTGACCGGTTTCGAACCCCTCGACATGATGATTGGCATCCATCGTCTGATTCGCCAGTGTATGGAGGGGAGAGTCGGCGTCGAGATCGCATACTCGAGGGCAGTTACCCCTGAAGGCAACAAAAAAGCCCTTGCTCTCATCGAAGAGGTCTTCGAGATCGTTGATGCCGAGTGGAGGGGTATCGGTGTGATCCCCGAGACAGGTTTCGAGATCGCTGAAAAATACGAGCACCGGGATGCCTGTAAAGTCTTTCCGGTCGATATCGAACCTCCGAAAGAGAATCCTGCCTGTCTCTGCGGGGAGGTCCTGAAGGGAAAGGTGATCCCGTTCGATTGCTCCCTTTTCGGGATGAGCTGCACGCCCGATTCCCCCGTAGGTCCATGTATGGTCAGCAGCGAGGGGACGTGCGCAGCCTATTACAGGTACGGAAGGAAGGCATGAAGGTGAAGCTGATTCTTCTGGCTCATGGGGAGGGAGGGAGGCTGACGAGAGACCTGGTCGAAGAGATCTTTCTGCGGTCCTTCAGGAACCGGTACCTGGAAAGTCTCGACGACGGGGCCCTCCTTCCCGAAAAGGGTGTGAAGACTGTTTTTACGACCGATTCGTATGTCGTCAAACCGATCTTTTTTCCTGGTGGTGACATCGGGATGCTCTCCGTTTACGGGACATGCAACGATCTCGCCGTGATGGGGGCAGTGCCGAAATATATCTCATGCGCGTTCATTATCGAAGAGGGCTTTGACATCGAGACCCTGGAAGAGATCGTAACCTCGATGTCGGTGGCCTGTAAGACCAGTGGTGTGAAGCTCGTTACGGGTGACACGAAAGTTGTCGAGAGGGGGAATGCCGACGGTCTTTATATCAATACGACCGGTATCGGTTTCATGATGGAGGGTATCTCGATTTCTCCCACACGGGTCAGCCCGGGTGACCTTGTACTGGTTAGCGGTACCATTGGCGACCATGGCATTGCCGTCCTGATGGCGAGGGAGCAGCTTGGTATAAAATCATCCGTCAGGAGTGACGCAGCGCCTCTCTGCCTGTTGACGAAGAAGCTGCGGGGTTTCGGCAGATCGATAAAGTTTATGCGGGATCCGACGAGGGGAGGTCTGGCGACGGCACTATGCGAGCTTGCAAAATCATCGCGACATTCGATCGAGATCCGGGAAGAATCGATACCGATGAGGGATGATGTGAAGAGCTCCTGTGATATCCTCGGTTTCGATCCCCTGTACATCGCGAACGAGGGAAAACTCCTCCTGGTTGTCTCGAGGAAGGCTGCCGGTAAGGTTATCGATGTCATGAGGCTACATCCTCTGGGCAGGAAAGCAGATATCATCGGGGAGATAAAAGCGGCTCCTTGCGGGAAGGTTGTCCTGCACACACTCGCCGGTGGCAGGAGACTCGTGGACATGCTCTCGGGAGAGCAACTGCCGAGAATCTGTTAAATCCTTTGGCGCATGGTTCACGAGGTAGAGTATTGAAGGGAGCTTTTCTTTGACTAACTTTCGGCTTCGATCCTATATCAGTATACCTGATTGACTGACCCTCAGCCGGGTCCTTTTAGAGGCCCGGCTGTTTATTTCCAGACCACCTTGACATCTCCATAATTTTGTGATATAGTGGAACTGCCTTCATCGGATTGTAATTCTTACCTTTTACTCTGCTTATTACTGGCGACTGCCAGCTTTTTATGCATAACGTCAGAATTAGTTGCACATGAGCTAAAAGGCTATTGAAGTCTGTCATGCCGGCTTGTCCGGCATCCTTCTTGAGAAAGATTCCCGACAAGCGGGAATGACAATTGATGCGCAATTATTTATGACGCTGAGTATAAATAGGATCAAAACCAGTCCCCCGATGGAGGTCATCATGCGTACTTTCGTTTCTTGCCAAGCGGAGCGAAAAGGTTGCGGTGTACTTTTCTAATACCACTGTAACCCGCCGAGCGAGGAGATGATCATGAACCAAATCCTATCGCTCTCATAGCAGTAAAACGATTGGGAACAGGAGGCTTTAAATGAGCAAGACCGGATACTTTACAAGTTTTGTCCTGAGTGTGGTCACTTTAGTTTGTCTCAGCACGATGAATGTCGATAAGGCGTATGGTCAGGGGAGCCCTGTCTACTACGGAGAGCACTGCTGGGAGGGTGGTGGTGGTGTTCTGACATTGGGGATGACTCATATGGGAGATGGACATGTCAGTTTTTGCGGGCTCGCTACGCGGGCTCCATTTGATTGGGCTATCAATGGCAATCTCGAAGTTGTTGGAAACAGTGTTGTTATGACATTCACGGAGGCAGCAACACTTCTTGGAGGCACTTTTATGTTTAGCAGGGTGGCCGATGCGACTCTGGATCTCTCCACGATGGATGGTACGGCCAACTTCATAGAAATGAACTGGGATGGCGGTGTTATCTCTCTCGATCATTATTCGATCGATCTCACCTATGTTGACTGTGACTCGTATCAGTCTTCAGACGGTGTGGATAAACGAGAAGAGCTGATAAGATTTCTCAGAATGTACTCTACGACGCCCGAGGAATAGGTGGATTAAAAAACACGAAAGAGACCAGGACAATAAACCTGTTACTCAGCGAGATCGGGATCTGATCCTCACCTTCGTTCTTCCGAACCGTTACGACGCGATCGGATTTCTGATCGCCTCCGAGTCGATTCTTCGCTTCGGTGAAGTCCGGTCACCCGAGTCTCGGAAGGAAGCAGAGTACATATTGATCGGTACGATGCCGAGCTTTGCCATCGCCATCTTTATGGGACTGGCAGCGAGATGGGTGATGAACTGAGAAGATACTCGAGGGGGGGATTTCCACTCAGTGGGGTTGATGGCTTCTCAGCCTCGCGAGTACGATGAAATTGAGGAAGCCAAGAGGAAGGAGGAGGATACCGGAGAAGATGATGAGGTACTGACCGACGGTTGATCGTTCCACGACGCAACCACCGACGATCGAGGCGAGACCGGCCATCACAGCCACGTAGGCCAACGCCGGGATCCCGGTGGAGCAGAACGTCCAGCAGATCAGGGAGATATCGAGGTTGAACCAGCTGAAGTTGTCCTGCATCGGCGCCCAGACGAAGAGGCAGTAGAGACTGCAGACGATCGTCGGTACGCCAGCGATCGCCGTGAGGAAGAAGGAAGTTGGAAAGTTGAAGGGCGATTCGGTTCTGTTCCCCAAGTCCATAACCCCATGGATAAACAGGTTGAGATCAGTTCATTTCAATCCTCTCCGGTCCCTCGGGACCGGAGCTGCTTCCTTCTACGAGTGTGTGATAATGAGGATACTAGCGCGGGTGTGTGTTGTTGTCAAGTGAATCTTGGTGAAGTTTGGATGATTTTTTCCAGTGAATAGTCAAAGGTTGCGATTCTTGAGCATGGATGAAGAACGGAGATTACCGGCTGTATGTGATCCTCGGAAGAATCCCATCTTGACAGATTTGCCTGACTCGATTAGGATTGGTTCGCAAGGTAGGGTTGAGTCACAATCTGCAACTGTTTGAACAATGCACGAGATGAGCATCGCAGAAAGCCTGTTCGAGATCGTGATGGACACGATCAAAAAAGAGTACCAGGTGACGAAGGTGGAGGCGGTAGACCTGAGGATCGGTAAACTCCGCGCGGTCATACCGGAGAACCTGACGTTCTGTTTCGAGGTGATATGCCGTGGAACGGAAGTAGAGGGAGCGGAGCTGCGGATCGAAGAGGTACCGGTAAGGGTGAGCTGTGTGGATTGCCGGGAGGAGGCGGAGAAGACCGATCCGATCTTTCTCTGTTCGAAGTGCGGATCGCCGAGGTTGGACCTTTTATCGGGGAAAGAACTCGAAATCAACGCTATCGAGGTAATGGAATAGACTCGAGAGGTGATGAAATGGAGATCAAGGTGGTTAAGGATATCCTGGAGGCCAACGACCTGGTCGCGAATGGCATCAAGGAGAAGTTGGGAAAGGCAAACACCTTCATGATCAACATCATGGGATCCCCCGGTTCGGGGAAGACCTGCCTTCTCGAGAGGACTATCGAGGGATTTGGTGATAAATTCGATGTCGGGGTCATCGAAGGGGACATCCGGACTTCGATGGACTCAGAAAGGCTAACGGCCTACGGTGTTCCGGTCGTGCAGATCAACACCGAGCCATTCGGGGGTGACTGTCACCTGCCGGCCACGGCCGTCGGGAGGGCGATGGAGGGTCTGGATCTTGTTTCACTGGATCTGGTTATTGTCGAGAACGTAGGCAACCTGGTGTGTCCGGCCGAGTTCTATATCGGCGAGGACAGGAAGGTGGTAGTCCTTTCCCTTACCGAGGGTGAGGACAAACCCCTTAAGTATCCCCTCATGTTTCGGGAATCGTACGCACTGGTCATCAGCAAGCTCGATCTACTGCCACACCTGGATATCGACATGGAACTCGTCAGATCGAACGCATTGTCTGTGAATCCCTCACTGAAGGTCTTTCCACTTTCGGCGAAGACGGGTGAGGGGGTAGACGAATGGCTCAGGTGGCTCGGCAGAGAGATAGGGCCGGGTAGGTCGGGCGGATGAACGAAATAAGTCAAAGGGCGCCTATGAATTCTGGGGACCTGTTTCATATCACTCCACCAGGCAATTTCTTCTACATCTTGAAAATACAAGGTTATGGCCTTGTATTTTCGGATTGTCCCCTGTGGAAACCGGAACAAAATGAAATATAAGCCATTTAGAATCAGAAGGTTATATGATAACAAGGTCTATGCCTTGTTTTATTTCATTTTTCCGACTGAATTCGCCCGACATCGATCCATACCATGAAATCGTCTCATCTGAATAGCATGAACCAGGGATCACTATTTGCTCTTCACAATTCACGAACCACTGTTAATCGAGGAGGGTATCGATGAACAACGTCAACCTGGAAGGTATTAAGAGATTCGCCAAGGAAGTCGAGCAGGACCCCACGGTCGCTCAGAAGGAGAAGGTAGTTTCCGGGAGCTGGAACTTCGATGAGGGGAATCCGCAATACCAAGCGACCGTTGAGTTTGCAACAGGATCAGCGACATTTGAATCGGACCAGGCTCCATTCATGGGGGGAAGCGGATTAGCACCGGATCCGGTTCAATATTGCCTTTACGGGATCTCATCCTGTTACGCGGGCACACTGGTTGCGATCGCGGCGATGGAGGGGATAGAGCTCAAAAGCCTTAAGGTTACGGCGAAGAATCGGATCGACCTGCGGAAGGCGCTGGGCCTCTCGGACGAACCGATCATCCAGGGAGTAACCATAGCGGTTGAGGCGCAACCGGTTGAGGGTGTGTCACTTGAAGAAGTGAAAAGGATTGCAGCCCTGGCAGAAGAGAGATGCCCGGGCATGGAGTGCATGAAGAGGGAAATCCCTTACACGATAGATGTGATTCCTGCTTGAAAAGCACCCCTCACTGTTCCCGCTTTACAGTTGGAAAGAGAATCGGAAACGTGGACCTCAAAACCGCGAGGGTGTGCTCGGTAGCGTTCAGGTTTTTCCTGACGCTATGTTTGGCCATTTCCCCCATAGTCTTGTGTTCATCACTGTCGGACAGAAGGGTTGACAGCGTCGCTTCCATGGCCTCCTCACTGTCGATCATTTTCGCCCCCCCGTCCCTGCATAGTGTGACCGCTTCAGGGGATTTTCCGTAGTTTGGACCCATGAGGACAGGTATTCCTAGAGCCGCCGGTTCAAGGACATTGTGGACACCACGAGTGAAACCTCCTCCGACGACTGCAATTTGAGCGGAGCGGTAAAGTCTTGCGAGAAACCCCACCTGGTCGACGATCAATACATCACATTCACGCTGCCAGGCATGATCCCGGAGCTCTGAATATGTCTCCGGCCGGCATCCAGTAGAAGAGGAATCCCTGATCAGTTCTTTGACCCTATTTTTAGTAGGTTCGTGCGGGACGATCATCAGGAAGAGATCGTGGAAGGTCTTTTTGAGGTTGGCAAATGCGGATAACATGTACTTTTCGTCGGGGGGCCATGTACTTCCACCTATGATCACACGCGTATCAGAAAGATAGGATTCGAGTGGTGTCTTTTCCTGTGGGAGAACCGTAACACGTTTGAATGTCTCGTCATATTTGGTGTCGCCTGTAACCTCCACCTTCCAGGCCGGTACCCCGATAGAAAGGAAATTCTCCCGGTCTTCCTCCGACGCTGCGCATATCAACTCCAGGTCACTGTACAGCCGTCCGGAGAACCCCTTCACCCCCAGCTTCATTCGTGAAGATTCTCTGTTCAATGTAGCATTGATGAGTACCGCGGGACATCTTCTCCTGCTGGCTTCCCACATCAGGTTGGGCCAGACGTCATAGCGCGAAAAGAGGAGAATATCGGGTCTAAGGAGAGAAAAAATCCTCCCCGCGTTCTCCCTGCTGTCAATGGGGAGGTAGGAGGGGATGTCGACGAGTGTGGATGCCCTGACGAGAGCGTCCGCCGATGGAGAAAAGTAGGTGCAGAAGATCACGGCCTCTGGCCAGTTCGCCTTTATCTCCTCCAGCACAGGTATGGACTGGAGGAATTCCCCGGCCGAAGAGGAGTGGATCCAGAACCTCGGTTTCATCTCTTCGGTGATCTTTTCGGTCGATCTCGTGAGTCTTTCCCACACGTCCCGACGCTCACGAAATCCCCTTTTTACTTTTCTGCTGAAGAGTGAGACGATCTTCAGGCTCCCATAGATCAGGGGGACAGCTATCGTGTCGTATAGAAGTCTGTCACGGAACTTCATTGTAGCCTCCCGGTACAGGAACTTCTTCATCGCTTGGATCGAGGAACCTCTTTGCGAATTCTATTACATCGACCGCATCGATATCTGTCATGCATTGGTGATGCCCCATCGGGCATTGATTGCTGCCGATGTGGTGGCACGGTCGGCACGAGATATCGGAGTCAGCCACTTCGAAACGTGTCCTGTATGGATAGAAGCCGAGTTCCCTGGTCGTTGGGCCGAATATGGCCACGATGGGAGTCGACAGGGCACCAGCCATGTGCATCATACCGGAGTCGTTGCATATCAGAAGACTGGCAATTTTGAGCACGGCACCGGTCTCAAGCAGGTCCAGTTTTCCGGTGAAGTCGATTGCTGCGTATTTCATCTTCTCCCTTACTGCCCTGGAAACAGGCTTTTCATCGGTGTTCCCGAGCAGAACGGGTATGAGATCATATTTTTCTGCCAGGGTATCTGAAACCTCCGCGAATCGCTCGGGTAACCACCTTTTAGTGGCCCACCGGGCACCCGGAGCCAACGCGAGGTAGGAATAGTGCTCCTGTTTCTCCTGGAACCCATCGGAGATGTTTATTGAAGCGGCTTCCTCAACCATAGAAGCCAGGACACTCTCTTGTATCGTATCCGGAATCGGGAAATCGATTCCATGCTCATCCCGGGTGATTCCAAGCGGTTCGAGTGCCTTGAGGTATCGTTCGGGGACCGGTTCCTTCATTGCGATCGCTTTCCACCCGGTTCGGATCATGAGAAATCTGCTGATTACGCCTTTTGGATATTTGAGGTTCAGCCTGGCTCCCGCCAGCCACCTGATGATCAGGCTTCTGGGTGATCTGTGAAGATCGACAAGGAGATCATATTTTCCCCTGAGGCTCAGAGCAAATTTCAAGAGGCCGGAGATACCGAGTTCAGGATCCAGCGGGATGATCTCGTCCACAGTCGGGTTTTCGCACAGCAGCGGTGAATACTCCGATTTTACGGCGAAATGAATTTCCGCCTCTTGATCCCACCGTTTGAGAGCCCTCAAGACTGGTGTGGTGAGTAAGATATCGCCAATGGAACTGAAACGAATGACAAGGATTCTTTTGTATGGGCGATTCATGGTTACAATCGAGAAAATCTGTCAGAAGAGTTCCATCTGCTCCAGGGTTGTTTGAGGAACTGGATCCGTCCCGAGGAACTCCTTGAGTTTCTGGAAATCTTCCCTGATATCTCCCATTCTCGTCCCCAGGTGGAGTGCGGCGGCCGGATGGAACATAGGAAAGACAAGGTAGTTGTCCACCTGGAAGGAACGACCACGGACCTTAGAGATACTTACGCGTTTTCCGAGGATTGTCTGGGTCGCGTTGTTTCCAAGGGGACAGAGAACTCTGGGTTTGATAATCTCTATCTGTCTATCCAGGTAAGGTTTGCAGGCTTTGATCTCTTCAGCAATCGGTGTGCGGTTCTCTGGGGGCTTGCATTTATTTACATTGGTAATATAGACGTCTTCTCTCCGGATATCGATCGATTCGAGGAGTTGACCGAGTAGTTTTCCTGCGGATCCAACGAAAGGGATACCCTGGACATCTTCGTGATGTCCCGGCGCTTCTCCGACGAACATGATATCCGAATCGCATCTCCCCGCACCAAATACCACCTGTGAGCGGCTGTTAGACAACGGACAGAGTCGGCACTCCCTCATCTCATCGTGAAGGTGATCCAGATAGGCCGTCTCATCGCGTCCGGGAGGATGGGCATAACTTTTCATGATCTGTCTCCACCGGGTAGTCTTCAACCGGACAA
>CAYTWO010000022.1:0-13105 GCA_964442125.1 uncultured Gemmatimonadota bacterium | reverse complement strand
GGATGGGCATAACTTTTCATGATCTGTCTCCACCGGGTAGTCTTCAACCGGACAACGGTCCGAATCGAGTTCTCTGGATTATAAAACAACATCTGTACGGTGTCAATGGGTTTGTCCCACCTCTAACATAATATAGAGTAGGTTGTCTCGTAGGGATTGAAGCTCCCAGCGGTAAACCGCGGGGAATGCACTCGCTGAGCATTTTCAGCAGCCCGGTTTGACTTTGTCTCATGTCCACCCTATACTTTGAGTGAGATAGATGAATGGAGATGGACCATTGAAAAAAAGCAAGAAGAAGATCCTCTGGGTGGATGATGAGATCGAACACCTTCGTTCACACCTGATTTTTCTCGGTGAAAAAGGGTATGATCTGAAGACAGCCTCGAACGGTGAAGACGCACTTGAGTTCTTGAGCCGGGAAAGCGTCGACATGGTCCTCCTCGATGAACAGATGCCGGGAAGAGGTGGTGTGTCCGTTCTCAAGGAGATACGGGTTCGATACCCGCGGCTGCCTGTCGTGATGGTGACGAAAAGCCAGGAAGAAGAAGTGATGAGGAAGGCGATCGGTAGGAGTGTTGACGGTTATCTGGTGAAACCGATCAATCCGTTGCAGGTCCTGTCTACATGCAGACAGATCCTGGAAGGACGGAGTATAGTTCACGAGAGGGTTTCCATCGACTTCACCGAGTCATTTCGACAGATCGATGAGAAACGCGGAATGATAACAACATGGGAAGATTGGGCGAGTGTTTACAATGAGATGCTTCAATGGGAGATGCGGCTCAATGAGATCGGAGAGAAAGAACTCTTGATATCTATCAAGGACCTCTTGAGGGATTTCCGATTAGATTTCTCCGAGTTTGTCATGAGGAATTACGTTGATTGGATGGCCGATCTCGACAGGGAAGAACGCCCTCTATTTTCCCATGACCTCGTTGCTACCTTCGTGAAACCGTTCATGGATAAATGGGGAAAGTGTATCTTTATCGTAGTCGATTGTCTTAGACTGGATCAGTGGCTATCGATCGCACCAATTGTCTCATCCCTTTTCGAGATCGAAGAAAAATACTATTTTTCCATACTACCTACCGCTACACCCTACTCGAGAAACGCGATATTCAGCGGTATGCTTCCCCGTGATATGGCGGAACGATATCCCGATCACTGGGAGACCGATTTCCGTGAAGAACGGAGCATGAACCGTCACGAAGACTTCTTCTTCGAGGACCAGGCGATTCGGCTGGGGCTGGTCTCCTCAGGACCCGTAAAAATGGAGAAGATCTTCACGGCGGAAGAGGGTGCGGATCTGTTGAAGCGGGCACATGGGCTCTTCGGATCAAAGCTTTCGGCGGTCGTCGTCAATTTTATCGATCTCCTCACCCACGGACGATCCGAATCGGAGATACTCATGGAAATCGCCCCCGATGAGGACGCGTTTCGTTCCCTGACACGCTCCTGGTTTCATAGATCGGCCCTCTTCAGCCTGATGGAGGAAGCGCGGGGGGCTGGAGTCCCGATCATCCTCACGAGCGATCATGGCTCGATTCACTGCAAGCGGCCGGCGACGGTCTTCGCGAAGAGAGATGCCTCGACGAACCTGCGGTATAAACATGGCGAGAACGTCAGGTCGGAGAAGGAGATCTTCTTTTCGATCAAGGATCCCCGGCAGATCGGACTTCCACGGACCGGTCTCAACGTCAACTTCCTCTTTGCCGTCGAGGATTACTATTTTGTATATCCGACCAAGCTTCGAGAGTACCAGAGCCGTTATTACGGAAGTTTCCTTCACGGCGGCATATCCCCTGAAGAGATGATCCTCCCTGTGGTATCCCTTACCCCCCGCTGACCCCATTTGAAACCTGAAAAGGGATTGATAAGTAGCCGGAGCTGTTTTAAATTAGGTTGAAAACTCCTGCCGTATCCACCAGGCAATCCTCGAACGATGAGGAATTACAAATCGACAGGTCAGTGTCAGCCACTATTATGCTGTCAGTAAATAACCGTGTAGGCACTTTTGTTCTTCTTGTTGTCTGTGGGATTTCAGCTGGTTAAAGGATTCCCCCGGGGGCCCGTTATCATGCCTTTAAAAGACTTGGAGAGGAGGGGAAGAGTCCTTCTCAGGAAAGCCTTTCACCTTATTCCCAGAGCTCACCAGGTTGGCGTTGAGGCGCTCCCCGACCGTGACATCCAGAAAATTCTGGTTGTTCGCCTGGATAACAGGCTGGGGAACCTCCTTTTGATCACACCGTTCCTTCATGCCTTGAGAAGTTCTTTCCCCGTCTCAAAGATCGACGTTCTGGTGAGTTGTGCCTTTTCCGAAGTCCTTCGGGGAAATCCATGCATCGACCATCTTCTGGTCGCCGACAAGGCGGGTTTCATCCATCAGCCATGGCGTTTTATCAGATTTATGAGGGATCTGAGGAGAAGCGGATACGATCTATGCGTTGATCTGAGCTCATCCCATTCCTTCTCCGTATCGAGTTCTGCGGCGGTTCGACTTATCGGAGCCCCGTATCGGCTTGGTTTCCGGCGTGGTGAGAGTGACCGGTTCCTGAACGTGCTGGTGCCGCCTCCTGAAGAGATGCTTCATGAATCAGCCATTCACCTGAAGCTTCTTGAGGGGATAAATCCCGGGGAAGGGGAACTCAGGCTGCAATATTCCTTGAGGGAGGATGAGGTCCTCGAGGGCATCGAGATGATGAGGGATATGGGTATCGATAGCAAACCCATTGTAGCTATTTTTATCGGCGCGAGGGGAGAAAAGGCCTGGGAGGATCGGGAGTTTCGAGAGGTGGCCAGGGAGTTGGCGCGTGATTTTCAGGTCGTTATCATGGGTGGAGACGGCGAGAAAGACATGTTGCGGGCCATGCGCGATGAGGAGGCGTACGGTATCCATATCGCGCCCGTAGTGCCGATCCGTCAATTTGCTTCACTGGTCAAGCAGTGTTGTCTCTTCATAAGCGGTGACTGTGGTCCGATGCACCTTGCTTCCGCTCTTGGTGTTAGGGTACTGGCGATCTTCAAGGTGGAAAATTATCAGAAATATCGACCGCTCGGAGATGGGAACCGTGTCCTTTATCGTCCGGACGAGAGGGTCCCTTCGCATGTCGTGAAGGTTGCCAGGGAAATGCTGCACGAGTTGAGGGTCGAAGGGGATCCGGATCGAAAGGTGGCTGGATAGTGAGGATCCTCCATACGATAGATTATCCGTGGTGGAATGGCTCGGCCTATTACGGGGTCACCATAGCCCTTGCAATGTCGATGAAAGACCATGATGTCCTCGTTGTGGGGAGAGAAGGATCTCCACCGATCGAAAAGGCGGTGGAGCTGGGCCTGAATGTCATCACCGGACTGGATCTCAGGGGAAAGAGACAGTGGAGAGGGGGCAGGGGTCTGTTCGCGTTGAGGAAGGTCATCAGGGAATTCAATCCGCATGCCGTTGTTTCACACGACGGGGACAGTCACACTCTTTCCTGTCTTGCGACGATATCCTCTGCAGAGAGACCTCTGCTGATCAGAGGGAGAGGCGACATCCGCACCCCTTCGAACCATGTCCTTAGCCGGTGGCTGTATGGTCGCAGGACAGACGCCTTCATCCTATCCGGGAATTTCATGATTGAGAGGGGAGACTTCAAGGGAGTGGCAAAGAAGGGTTCACTCAACGTAATCCATCCATCGATAGATGTAACCAGGGCGTCCTCCGAAGGAGATAGCCGACGGCTGAGGGAAGAATTGCAGGTTGCAGATAATAACCCCATTGCAGGCCTTGTGGCTAGATTTGACCCTGTGAAGGGTCATCATACATTTCTCAAGGTCGCCGGCAGGCTCAAAGGGCAGTTTCCCGAGGCGAGGTTCCTCGCCGCAGGAGCGGAGGAGGGCGTGAAAGTGGATGATCTCAGGCGGATAAGTGCGGAGCTGGGACTTTCAGACACGACCTTTTTCCTTGGAAAGCGGAGCAGTTCGGCTGAAATTATTTCCTCTCTTGATGTTGGAATCGTCTCATCGAGGGGTTCAGAGGCCGTCTGCCGGGTCCTACTCGAGTTTATGGCGGCAGGGGTACCGGTCGTTGCGACAGCGGTGGGTGTGATACCGGAAGTCCTGGAAGATGGTGTTACGGGTTTTATCGTTCCTCCGGATGACTGGGAGGAGATGGCTCGGAAGGTTGGAATTCTTTTGGGGGATAAAGAGTTACGAGAGAAAATGGGCAGGGAAGGGAGACGACGGTTGGAGAGTAACTTCAGTCTGGAGGGGATGTCGGTGAAGCTCGAAGGTTTGCTTTCTCATCTGGTCGAAGCCAGGGGTCGGGAATGATGGCGGGCATTCTGAAGAGAATGGAGTTGGCCAACAAGGCCTTATGGAAAAGGTTCTTCAGGCTGGTCTTTGTGAAAAAACGGCGGGTCACGAGCGAGGAACTCGAGAACGTGCGAAAGGTGATCTTCATCCGCTATGACCGGATAGGTGACATGATCGTTTCCACACCCCTGTTCCGCGGTATCAAGGCGATCAACAAGGACATCAAAGTCGGGGTGATAGCCGGGGAGGATAACTCACGCGTTATTGCCAGTGATCCGAACGTCGACGACGTATATGTTTTCTCCAGGCTCAGGCCATTCAGGAGTGTGCGGGAGATACTCAAGGCGAGAAGAGAGGGATATGAAGCCATCGTCAATCTTATTCTCAACGATTCATTGACTGGTAGCCTCCTCGCTAATTTCATCACTCCGCGAGGTATCAAGATCGCACGGGAGAGCAGGGAGCACGGCTATTTCTATGACCTGCTGGTGCCGATCAGGCGAGATAACGATCGCTCCATGGTAAATCTTCTCTTCCCTTTTCTTGAGGTGTTCGGCACACTTCCATCGGAGGATGTCTTGAAACCTTATCTGCCGGTGAGTGAAGATGCGAGGGGGAGGGTTTTACGGTTCCTGAAGCAAAAGGGTATCGCACGGACAGATGAGTACGGTATCGATCCCTATATCGTGATTAATGTCTCCGCAGGGAGACCCATACGGCGGTGGTGTGAGTCGGGGTACGTCGAATTGATCCGGGAGATCCTCGCTCTCGATTTACATCCCCGTGTCGTTGTTCTCTCCGACCCGGGGGATATGGCCCTGCGGGAAGATGTCGTAGAGCCATTCGAGGGGAGGCCTGTTCACCCTTATCGTTCGACCAATGACCTGATGGAGGTGGCGGCCCTCATCGGAATGGCAAAGGCCGTTATCACTCCCGATACGTCTATCATCCATTTTGCCTCGGCGATGAGGACACCGGTCGTGGGGCTCTACACGAGGAGGGAACCACGCCCGACGGAGTGGCAGCCATACCTCATTCCTCACAGGTCAGTTTTTTCCGAACCGGGAGATCCGGTCTCCTCCATCACCGCAGGAGAGGTATTCAGGGAATTTGTCGATCTCCTGAGAGAGGTGGATAAAACGGAAATGGAAGCAAATGAATGATGTAGGTGGAATCCTCCAGTTCTGCACGTCTTCATCATGGGGTGGGCTCGAGATGCACGTACCGATTATCTCCGGCCTGCTCTTGAAGAAGGGCTATCGGGTGACGGTCATGTGCAGGGAAGGCTCGCCACTCGAAGAGCAGCTGGATCGTGATGGTATCGATCACGTCTCGTTGGGGGGTGGGGAGTACATCTCTCCGGGTGCCGTTCTCTCCATAAGGAATTTCCTTGGGGCCGGCGAGTTCAGCCTTATTCATTCCCACTATTCCAGGGACCTCTGGAAAGTGGTCCCGCCCATCAAATGGTCTCGCTCACACCGCCTCATCCATACGAGACACATCAATTCCGGGGTCCGAAAGGGAGATCTCCTGCACCGCTGGCTGTTCAGCCGTGTCGATGGGTGGGTAGCCACCTCTCAGGATGGAAGAGCGAACCTCGTGGAGACACATCCAGTCGATCCCGCGAAAGTGCATGTCGTAAGTTACGGCGTGAACACATCGAAAAACAGCCGCGATTCGCTGTCACGCCGTCAGGTTCGGGATGAATTCGGGATCGACAATGGAGATATTGTGGTTGGCATGCTCGGGCGGATGACTCCCAAAAAGGGACACGAGATCTTCTTCCATGCGATAACTTCGATCAGGAGACGAGTCGACGCCAATGTGATATTTCTCGTAGTTGGTGGACCGAGCGCGGGAGAGGAAGAATATGGTAATTTTTTGAAGAAGATAATTGTGGAGATGGACCTTCAGGACAGCATCATTTTTACCGGCCAACGAAGTGACGTTCAGAGGCTGTTCTCTGCGATGGATATCTATGTCATGCCTTCCGACAAGGAATCTTTCGGCATCTCTCTTCTCGAGGCGATGTGCAGCGGCCTCCCGGTCGTAGCGACCTCTGTCGGTGGTCCTTTAGAGGTGGTTGAAGAAGGGGTCTCCGGCTTCCTGGTCCCCCCACGCGATCCCGTGCGATTGGCGGAGGCAATCGTAAGGCTTGTGCAGGATGGTGATCTCCGGAGACGTTTGGGAAGGCGGGCGAGGGAGAGAATCGAGGGACATTTTTCTGAAGAGGCCATGGTGGATGGCCTCCTCGATGTGTATAATATAATTTGAGCGATTATGTCGGGAAGAAATGTGCGGAAGAGATCTGTGCAGTTCGAGTGAGCGAATCGCTCAACTTAGGTTTAATACGGTTCGCCATAGCACGGAGATGCAGCAGTGAAGACGATATCGGTGTGCATCGTGGCCTGCAATGAGGTAGGTGAGATCGGGGAGTGCCTTGAGGGGCTCAGCTGGGCGGATGAGATAGTGGTCGTGGTCGCAGGAGGGAACGAGGAGGTCCTGGATAAATGCAGGAAGTTCACGGACCGGGTCCTCCAGGTCGAGAACAGGTTGAATCCTAATGAGAACAAGAATCAGGCCTTTTCAATGGCCACGGGTGAATGGATTCTGTGTCTCGACCCCGACGAGAGGGTAACAGGGGAACTGAAGGAGGAGATCATTGCCGTCATCGAGAGGGAGGACCCCGGGGTTTCAGGCTTCGTGATGCCGAGGAAAAACTATTACTTCGGGAACTGGTTGCGGTACGGGGGCTCCTATCCGGATCGTCAACTGAGGCTTTTCAAGAGAGAGAAGGGAGCTTTCCCCTGCGAACATATTCATGAGCGCCTCTCGGTCAGGGGTAAGCTGGGTTCCTTGAAGAATCCACTGATACATTATACCTATCGATCCATCGCTCACTATTTCGAAAAACTCGATTTCAAGACGGATTTCGAGGCAGAGAACCTTTACAAGAGCGGGATAAGACCGGGTTTCATCATGGCTCTTCGTCTGACCCTGATCGAGCCTTTCATTCGTTTTTTCAGGCGCTATGTCTTGAAAGGCGGTTTCCTGAACGGTTGGACGGGATTCATTGCATGCGCTCTGGATTGGGTAAGTTATCTCGTCCGGTATGAAAAATTGACTGAACTGAGCCGTTCCGGTGAGGAGATCGATTTTTGACGGGTGGCGAGGGGAAGAATCTTCTGATCTTGAGGACCGACCGGATCGGAGATGTGGTCTTGACGACACCGATGGCCCGGGCGATCAAGCGTGCGCATCCTTCCTGGCGGGTCACCTTCCTGGTCGATGAGAAACTTCAGTCTCTGGTCAGGTGCTGCCCGGAGATCGATGACGTAATGTCTATCTCTCAGGGAAGGGGGGGAGGTACAGGGTCAAGGAGTCTCTTCTCTCTCGTCAGGAAGGTTCGTGGAAAAAGGTTCGACGTCGCTGTAGTGGTGAGTCCGACCTTCCGCAACGCTCTGGTGGCTGTATTGGCCGGGATACCCGTCAGGATAGGGACACGCTACCGGTTCTGGTCTCTTTTCTTCAACAGGCGGGTTCCCCTCCACCGGAGACCTTCGGAGAAACATGAGCTTGAGTACAACTTCGATCTTCTGGAACCGATAGGTGTAATTCATGAGGGGGAAGAACCATTTTTGCTGGTACCTGATGATTCAGTGGTTAAAATCAAGTCCATTCTCCAGGAGAAAGGAGAGTCGACCGAAAGAGGGGATCTCGTAGCAGTCCATCCGGGAAGCGGGGGTTCGTCGGCTTCCTGGCCCGCGGATAAATATTCCTCCCTGATAGACCTCCTGGAAGAGAGAGAAGGATTGAGGGTCGTAGTGACGGGATCGAAAGCGGAGGAATCCCTTATAGATGATATCCTGGGAAGGACCAGGAGCAAACCATTGCGGCTGGATGGATGTCTTACGCTGGTTGAACTCGCCTCCCTTTACAGGGAATGCCGTGCCGTCGTTTCCAACAGTACGGGTCCGCTGCACGTCTCGATGGCCGTAGGAATCCCTGTCGTTGGGCTTTACTGCCGACTGGAGACATGTCGACCGACAAGATGGGGGCCATATGGAAGGACGCCACACGAGGTGCAGACTCCCGGGGAGAAGATCTGCTCCCTCTGTGTCGACGGTAAGGGAAGGGGAGAATGTATGGGAGATATAGCGGCTTCGGATGTCATGAAGTCGGTTCTGAGGTTGCTTGACGACGGAGTAGAGAGGAAACCATGACGCATGCCCTGATAGCCTGCCAGAGGATTTTTCTCTACTTGTTTGCTTTTTTCCTGCCGATATCGATCTCCGGTGCGGAACTGAGTCTCGGGCTGATGACGATTTCACTTGTCATACCTGCCCTTTCCGACCGGCGTCGATCAACCATTTTTCCCGTCCCGTTTCTGATCCCGCTACTCGTCTTCCTCGCCGGACACATCCTATCTTCACTCACGGGACCCGATATTTTAGGTTCGCTCTCGTCGATTGACTGGGTCTTTATTGCGATGCCAGTAACTGTCGCCGCGATGCGCTCGATCGGTAAGGATAAGCGACCGGTTACCATATTTGTCACAGTTGGGGTCATCATATCGATATATGCTATCGTTCAGCACTTTGCCGGGGTAGATGTTGTACGATCTCCCGGTGAGAAGGCGATCATCGAATATTATGGATCAGAGGGGAGATATCTTCCCATAGGTACCTTTCGACATCACCTGACATATGCCCACCTCTTCCAGTTTATCTTTCTCTTCCTGCTTACGATCGCACTGCGGCACGTGAAGGACTACAGACATTTTCACCTGACTCTTCCTGCCGCTGTCGTCGTAGGCATCTCCCTGGTCTTTACTTACTCCAGAGGTGTATGGGTAGCCGTAACCCTGAGTTCAATATGGATCGTCATGATCCTCTGGGGAAGGAGAGGCATGATTTACTCGACGATTTCAGTTGTTGCCCTGCTTCTGATCGTTCTTTCGATCGGATCTTACGGAGAACGCCTGAAAAGCGTCGTCAGTCAAGATGCGAACAGCGAGAGATTGACGATTTATCGGATTCACCTGGACGCGATTCGAGATCACCCCTTTATGGGCATCGGGCCCGGACGTTACAAAGAGACGATGATGCCTTACTATGAGCGCTACAATCCCTCGGACGAGATGCCGAGGGTACACGCGCACAACAATTTCATGCAGATCTGGCTGAACGCCGGCCTGATCGGACTCATCGGTTTCCTCTGGCTGAACATTGCCTTTCTCCGCGGGGTATGGATCTATGTGCGCAGTGGGATATGTAAAAAACCACATGACAGGACGATCCTCATCGCCGGATTTGCGGGCGTCCTTGCCTTTCTGATCAGTGGCCTCAGCCAGTACAACCTGGGAGATTCCGAGGTGGCGTTGACTTACTGGTTCGTAATGGGTCTGGCACTTGGGGTAATGGATGGTCATCGTGATTGCTTGGACCTAATTTGAGCGATTATGTCGGGAAGAAATGTGCGGATATCTTGATGCGATAAGTCAGTCGAAGGCAGTCGCATCGCGCAGCCTTCGATAACCGAGTTGGAGCTGACAGTACTCCATTCTCTCGGCCTGCAGCTCAACTCGGTTTAAAAAACGCAGGCATACCCAGAGGGTATGTCGAGGCTTTTTGAAAAGAGCTGTGGTCCGGTTTCTAAATACGGTGATGCACCGAGGCAGTCGAGGCGACCGTTCCACAAGGCATGAGGAGGGCGAATACCCGCTGTGGTATTTAACCGACGATCAACGCAGTGGAGCGGGATGCATCGGCGGCATCGTATTTATGAATCTGACCACTTGGCGCGCAAGAGATGCGTGCAGTTCGAGTGAGAGAATCACTCAACTTAGGTTTTACCAATAAATCCCATCAGCGTGTCAAAGGTCTCATCGAGAGATTGTGGCATAACACGCGTCTCGCCAAGAACAGGGAGAAAATTAGTGTCCCCCACCCATCTGGGGACAATGTGGAGATGAAAGTGACCCACGACCCCGGCACCTGAACACCTCCCGATATTGGCCCCCACATTGAGTCCATCCGGCTCATAAGCCTCCTTCAATAGACCCTCTCCCATCACGAGAAGGGAGAAGACTTCCTCACTTTCGCCCTTTGTCAGTGCTGATGGCAGGTCGACGTGCCGGTAGGGAGCCACCATTAGATGTCCGCTGTTATACGGATATTTGTTCATAACCAGGAAACAGTGGTCTCCTCGATGGAGGATCAGCTCTTCCCGATCGTCTTGAGCCTTCAGCTTTCGACAGAAGATGCACTCTTCTTTACCCACGTTGCGGATGTACTCCATTCTCCACGGTGTCCAGAGACGCTCCAAAATGATCCCTCGTTATCCCGCTCATGAAATCGTCTTAAACAATCCTTTGGAATATACTAAATGCACGCCATGGCATTGTCAAGACAGGCCCTCTTTATCAACCCTGCCTCATCTCCTGCGAAGTAACGACTCTATACTTTATTTATCTATCACTGAAATCAGGATATACCCTGAACCAAATAAAAAATACCGAAGAAATATGCAGGTTCACTATTTTGCAAAGCACTTTTATTATAACATCATCTACAGGAATAAGATACTTTCGGTTTTGACCCCATTTATATCGAGACGAGTTGACAGGTTTCTCGACAATATGGTACAATTATATACATAACTGTTGGGAATTAACTTATTGTTGCGCCTTAATACCCCGAATAATGGGAGGACAATATCGATGAGATCACCAAGCTGTCTTTTATTGCCGGTTTTACTCCTTGCCTCGCTCACATTTTACGCCACGCCGTCAATGACGGGTGAGCTCAAAGTCGACGATGAACTCCTCACCGCCTTCGAGGATCAGGGGGGTGATGCCCTCCTATCGGTAAACATTATCCTGAGAGAACAGGCAGATGCCGGTTACCTCCTCGCGGCGACCAAAAAGATGAGCCGGGAAGTAAGGAGGAAAACGGTCACCAGCGAGTTGAAGGCACTTTCGAAAAGCAGCCAATCAGATCTTCTCGATTATCTTGAGAGAATGGAACGGCTTGACAAGGTCACCGATATCACAACCCTCTGGATCGTGAACGCTGTAAATGCGCAGGTGTCAAAACAGGTAGTCACCGCGCTGAGCATGAGGGATGACATCGAGTGGATCGGCTACAACAAGACAGTATTTGCCCTGAGCGCTCTCTTGAGTAACGAGAGTAAGGCCAGATCTCCGATGGAAAGCAACCCGCTCGCCGGATCAGGTGGTAAGACCGTACATGCCGCCTCTGACACCGCCTGGGGAGTAAAGTGGATCGACGCCCCATCGGCATGGAATATGGGATATCGAGGGAGAAACGTGCTCGTCGCCATTATCGATACCGGTATCTGGTACCAGCATCCGGACCTCGAAAAGCGGATTTGGAACAACTATGACGAAATCCCGGGGGATGGTATCGACAACGACAACAATGGATATATCGATGACATACACGGATACGATTTTAACAATAACGATCCGGATCCTACCGAAAATGGAATTGGCCACGGGACACACGTCTCCGGGACGGTTGCGGGTGATGGATCGGGAGGTACTCTCACCGGAGTAGCTCCAGAAGCCACACTGATGGGCTGCAAGATCCTCGATGATTGGGGATACGGGGAGGAATGGGACGCCTGGGAGGGTATAGAGTACGCCGTAGACAATGGTGCACACGTAATTCAGGGCTCTGTTGGCTGGATCCACAACATACACTATCCGGAGCGGGCAACATGGCGAGACCTCTGTAACAACACCCTAGCGGCAGGCGTGATCATGTCAATGGCGGGAGGGAACGAAAGGGGATGGTTCTCTTCTCCTGACGATATCCGGACACCGGGTGATTGCCCGTCCCCATGGCGCCATCCAGATCAGACATTGAGCGGTGGACTGAGTGCCGTCATCGCTGTGGGTGCCACAGGATACTACACAGATGACTTCGCCCTTTTCAGTTCTAAAGGACCCACAACCTGGGAAGATATCGGCCCTTACTACGATTATCCCTATGACCCGGAAATGGGTCTTATCAAGCCTGATATCTGCGCTCCAGGTGAAAACATAAACTCCACGGTCGTCGGTGGAGGCTACAGCGGTGATTCCTGGGATGGCACTTCGATGGCGACTCCTCACAACTCGGGTCTCATCGCCCTGATGCTCTCAAAAAACCTGGCTATGACACCCATGATGATCGACAATATCCTTCAAACCACTGCCCTGGAACTTGGTCCGGCCGGAAAGGACAACGACTACGGATCGGGAAGAATCCAGGCAGATGCCGCTCTCCTTGCCACACCTGAACTTGCCGGCGTGACGATCATGCTCACACCGGCCGACACGGTCGTTAAACAGGGCAGAGACCTGGACGTCAATATTGGATTCGAGAACACACTTTCCACCCCTCTTACCTTTGACTTCTGGATCGTGGCAGTCACTCCATCGGGGAGGATTACCGAAGTTCTACCTCCATCCTCCTATTCTCTTGACGGGTATGAGTCAGCAGTTAACGATATAATCCTGCCCATCCTCAACACCGCTCAAACCGGGAATTACTGGATTGTTGGGATTATAGGCGGTTACCCCGCACAGTTCATGGATATAGATCGTTTTGCCCTTACGATTACCACTGGCACACCATGGTAACAGCAATTATATACGGCGTTATAAGTAAATGCGCATACAGTGGGTCGGAACAAAGCAGGTCACCTGCCTCACCGAGATGAAGGTCCTCTCTGTCATCACCCAAAACAGAACATAGGGACACCCCTGTTATTTTGTCATTTAGAAAATATCAAAATGGTACGG
>CAYTWO010000021.1:0-29441 GCA_964442125.1 uncultured Gemmatimonadota bacterium | reverse complement strand
GAATGATCGCACCCACTGATGATCACGGTTGGCAGACAAGTGAGGTGAGTCTTAGAGATTTAGCCTTGACAAAGGTGCATTTTGGATGTAAAATGTGTCCTTTGGGGGCACGAAATGCGTAAGAACAGTACATCACTCAAAACCCTGGGACCTCAGGCAGCGAAGCTGATCGCGACGCTCCATGAACGGAGCCGTCCAATCTTCCGGCTTGAGGATGTCCGGGAGATCACGGGACTTTCCGAGTCCTCTGCAAGGAGCTTCGTTCGCAAACTTGTGGACCGGGGTGTAGCGACCCGGCTCAAGCCCGGCCTTTTCGTTCTGGTTCCCTTTGAGTTGGGCATGGAGCGGCAATACCTGGGTAGTCCTCTCGTGGTGGCCCGGGAAATCGTGAATAATAAGGACTACTACCTCTCCCATGCCACCGCGATGGAAATCCACGGTATGCTCACCCAGCCCCAATTGGTCATTAGGGTAACAACACCGAAGCCCCGGCGCCCCTTGACTACGTTGGGTGTGCATTTCAGGTTCGTCCGATGCCGACGCATACATCTCTTCGGTCTCACCGAGTATTGGGTGAGCAAGCAAGAGAAGGTCTGCGTGAGCGATCTGGAACGAACGATCATTGACGGTCTCAAGCAGCCGGAACATTGTGGAGGATTGACAGAGGTGGCCAAGGGCCTCTGGATACGACGCCGGGATATGAGTGTCAACCAACTCATGCGCTATGCGAAGCGTATCAACGTGGGCGCCATTCTCCGGCGTCTGGGATTCCTGCTGGAGACCTACGAAATGGCCGATGCGCACGATCTGGAGCAGCTGCGAAAGGAGTTCACGGCCACCTATGTACGCCTGGATCCCATCTTGCCGGCCGAAGGAAAACGTCTCCGCAAATGGCGCATTCAGCTTAATGTGGACCCAGAGGAACTCCGGGCAGTGGTGAGGACCTGACCGATGATCCCGCAACGGGACCTCTCGCTTCTTTCCAATCGCCTCGCAGAGAAGGGAGGCCGGCGCATTCCGGAGACCGTGCTCGAGCGAAACTACTGCCTCTCGTGGTTCCTGGTTGAGCTCTCACGTAGCCCCCTACGCGATCGGCTTGCTCTCAAAGGTGGAACCGCTCTCAAGAAATGCTACTTCGGCCACTACCGCTTCTCGGAGGACCTGGATTTCACGTTGATCGAGAAGACCTCGTGGGTGTAGATTGAGCAAGGTCTTGTCACGGTTTTCGAAGAAGTACAAAGGGGATCCGGTGTGGAAATCGTCTTCGACCATCTGGATCGTCATAAACATGAAAACAGCCACACTTTATACCTGGCCTACGAGGGACCTCTCCCCCGCAGCCACGCGCAGACCATCAAGGTCGACATTACTATCAGTGAACAGATCGTCTTGCCCCTCGAGCTGCGGGTCGTCTTACACGGGTACGACGAATACAGCGATTTGCCCGAGGATAAGCCGATCTATGCCTACTCTCTCGGTGAGATTGCTACCGAGAAAACTGTGGCTCTTTTGGATCGTGCCCGCAATGAACCACGCGACCTCTATGATTTGTGGTATTTGACGGCAGGCGGTCATGTTTACGTGCCGGATCTCCTCGATCCCATCGTTCGCAAATTGGAGTTCCGGGGATGGACATTGGAACTGGTTGACAAGGAGATCCGTGCGAAGGAAGCACGTTATGAGAAACTTTGGCAGGCTCGACTCGCAGCACAAATGGCCGAACTTCCTCCGTTCGACAACGTCTATCGTGCGGTCCGGCGTGCCTTGCGGCAGATTGGTATATCCTAAGAGATAACGCGGGAACTCGCTTCGCATCACCCCTTGACTTTCTCCCTATCTTTCTGTAAAATGGTGTAGACCCTGTTGGGGCGAGTTATCTGAACCCGTATGGGCGAACCTTGTGTTCGCCTTGAAGATTCCTTGTCATTCCGGCTTGTCCGGAATCTAATTCGTAGAATAAGCAATGCACACCACTTACTTGGCCGAGAAAGTGGATGAATACGTCCACTTTTCTACAGGGAAATTGTAAAGTCACTACTTATCATGGTTATTAAAAGCAATGTGGCAGAACGAGGAGAATATAAGAGAATGGATGATACATTGAAAGAAATCATCGCTCGTATCGTCCGCGAGACGGACCCGGACAAGATCATCCTTTTCGGCTCACGGGCGAAGGGGAATGAACTGGAATGGAGCGATTACGACCTGTGTGTTTTGAAGAGCGGGGTGGTTCATCGGAGGAGACTGGCCCAGAGACTATATCGCGAACTTTTCGGCGTGAAGGCCTTCATAGACATTATCGTGGAAAGCCCTGAAAGGTTCGATGAGCTGAAAGATAAATGGTTCTTGATATATCGTGATATTGCAGACTCCGGGAGCGTCGTCTATGAAAAATGAAGGCTATGTATCGGAATGGCTGAGGAGAGCCAGGAGCAACCTTGAGCGCGCGAAAGTTGGGAAAGTCAATGACGCGATCATGTATGAAGACCTTTGCTTCGATTGTCAGCAGGCGGCGGAAAAAGCGATCAAAGCCCTCTTGATCAGCCTGAATAAAAAGTTTCCTCCTATCCATTCAATTGCCGGATTGTTGGAGATCGTGGCTGATGCTAGAATCAATGTCCCGCGATCAATCCAGGAAGCGGTGATCTTGACGGATTATGCGGTGAAAACACGTTATCCTGGAGAAGGTGAACCGGTGAGCAAAGAAGAATATAGGGAATCGGTGAACCTTGCCGTCGCCGTTTACGAGTGGGTATGCAAGATCATCGAAGGAGAGGATTCATGAAACGGTTTTCAGCCGTCGCCATCCCCCACAAGGATATCCTCGAAGGTCGCCTCACCATGGATGTCTTTGCGGCGGACCTGGAGCAGGTTTGCCGAAATGAGGGACCGGATGAAGACCGGTACAAACCATTTATCGAGAGGTATTCCTGTAATCCACTTCTCAGCTGAAAGAGTTGTCCTTCATCCACCGCAACGCTTTCGCAACCGTCTTGCCATCTACCCCGAGATGCCGTGCAATTGCTTCGTTGCTGAGTCCTAACTTGTTCAAGCGCGTTGATTTTTCTGCAATCTTCTGATAGATTGGGGGTGACTCTATCTTGAGAAGATCAACTTCGAATGGTATTTCGGCCAGGATTCGAATTTTTTGCGACAGTGTCCACCATTTATGCCATAATACCCTGACTCTGCTAGGGTACTAATCTGTCTACCCTCGAAATTCTCACCGATGAATGACCTGATCCGGAAAACAGCCAGCCTCATCGAGTCTTCACGAAACCTGATGGTCCTTACCGGCGCGGGGATCTCTCATGAGAGCGGTATCCCCACCTTCCGCGGGAAAGACGGGCTCTGGAACCGGTATGACCCGACCGAACTGGCGAACATCGAATCCCTCCGGCGTGATCCGTTGACCGTCTGGAAGTGGTATAACTGGAGGCGATCGTTGATCCGGGAAGCGATACCCAACCGGGGACATCTGGCGATCGCGGAAATGGAGGGGTATAAGAAACCTGATTTTCTACTCGTCACCCAGAATGTGGACGGGCTCCACCGCAGGGCAGGCTCCAGCGAGCTGGTCGAAGTTCATGGCTATATATTCGAAGAGATCTGCCTGAAGTGTAATCGCACTACAGAGGCGCTTGAGATCTACCAGGAATCGGAATTACCGCCTGAATGTGATGTGTGCGGCGAAACGGTGAAGCCGGGTGTCGTAATGTTCGGTGAAATGTTGCCTCAGGACGCTATGGAAAGGGCGATGTCGTTCAGCCGGCGGACCGATGTGATCCTCGTCGTTGGGACATCAGCGGTTGTCTATCCAATCGCCACGATCCCGTTTGACGTAAAGGACACGGGAGGGGCAGTCGTCGAGATCAACCCTGACGAAACCTCGATCACTGCTGTTGCGGATATATCTATTCACGGGCCGGCCGGTGAGATTCTACCCGAGATCACGAGCCGGTTAACGAAGGGCGCTTGATCACGCTGTTTTTCTTTTCCTGTCCTGGAGAAGTTTCCATATAATTGCTGCAACAGCGAGCAGGACAAGTATGGGCAGGATCTTGATGAAGAAGAGAAGGGCGAGCCAGAGAGCGAACGTCATCAACCCGAACACGAGGAGCCCTGCAAAGAGGGCGATCCCGATCAGGGTGATCCAGCCCAGGATGGGGATCAGCCGGTCTATCCCGCACCTGATATTGTCTCGATTCTTCATTTTTCTCTCCATTTTCCTTGTTTTCTCGGTAGTCGGTTTTATTTTCGGGGTAATCATCCTAACAAACGGATGATAACATCAACGGATAATCTAAGGTGTCTACCTTGTTTTTACAATATATCGTTTTGAGCTGTGGGTCGGGATGCGTCGGCGGCATCGAACTTACGAAACGCAGCACTGAGTGTACATAAAGCGTATGCCCTCGACAAGGGTAAATCGGTAAAAAAGGAGTAGAGATTATGTCCCAGAGAATTATGATCGGGGTAATCGGTTCTTCTGTCCATAGCGAAGAGGAGATCACTATCGCCGAAGAGGTCGGCGCACTCGTCGCGGAGCGTGGAGCCACTCTGGTGTGCGGAGGGATGGGTGGTGTCATGGAAGCGGCATGTCGGGGGGCAAGATCAAAAGGTGGTCTTACGGTGGGGATCCTGCCCGGCGATGACAAGTACACTGGGAACGATTACCTGGACATCGTCATTCCAACGGGGATGGGTTATGCACGAAATGTCCTGGTCGTTCTTTCCTCAATCGGAGTAGTTGCTATCGGAGGGGCTTACGGGACCCTCTCCGAGATCGCTTACTGCAAGGTCTATCAGGTGCCTGTAGTTGGTATCAAGACATGGGAATTAAAGGAAAACCGGTTTACCGGTGGCCTGCCCGCTGTCTATCAACCTTCGGAGGCTGTCGAAGCGATTTTTCGAGAAATCGAAAAAAAATAGCAATTACGTAAAGATTTTACTTGACAAAAGTTAGAAGGCGATTTAATTTCCAAGTGGTGCTTAGTGGCAAAAAGTGGGGAATCGCAGTTCTTGGCGATTGACAGGGAGATTAAATGGCCGTTTTTACTGGTAAATATGTTCATTCTATAGACCACAAAGGAAGGGTCAGCATTCCTGTTCGATTCAGAAGGAATGGAAAATCAAAGAATTATATGTTATTCAGGGGCATGGAAACGTGCCTCTTACTTTTTTCCCTCCCGGAATGGGAAAGGATGATCGAGGAGCGGTTCTCGTCGCCAAATATCGAGAGTGAGGCGTTGCGAGGATATCAGAGATTTCTTGGCGCCAATACCAGTGAGGTAAGTCTGGACAAGCAGGGAAGAATAACCATACCGGCTCACCTGCTGGAAGCCGGAAAGCTGGAGAAGGACGCCCTTATCGTTGGAGCGATCAATTGGATCGAGATCTGGGATCCCGGCGAATACAAGCGATTTGAAGAGGGTCACTCGTTCAAGGAAAACGCGGAAGAGGTGTTCGATACGATAAATGGCATGAAGAGGGAGAGGAAATGACGATGGGAGGAGTCTGCTGTGTGGGGGAATCAATCATGATCGATACATCGGGTTTTCATGAGCCTGTTCTCCTCAGAGAGACCGTTGATCTCCTGAAACCGGTTTCCGGCGGTCGGTATCTCGACGGGACACTGGGTGGGGGTGGGCATGCGAGGGCCATCCTCGAGGCATCGAGCCCGGATGGAGAGGTATGGGGGTTCGATCTGGATGCCGATGCGATCCTTCACTGCGGTGATTACCTGAAGAAGGCTTACGGTGAAAGGGTTCATCTCATCAGGGAGAACTATGCCGAATCAAGCACATTTCTGAAGGAGATAAGACTTGATGGAGCTGTTCTCGATCTCGGAGTTTCATCGTATCAAATCGACAATCCCGCCAGAGGTTTCAGTTCCAGTCAGAATTCTCCGCTCGATATGCGGTTCGATACACGAACAGGTACCAACGCGGCGACGGTACTGAATACCCTCTCGGAGGAGGAGCTGACCGGGATCTTTTCCAGGTTCGGTGAGGAACGGTACTCGAAAAGGATTGCGAGGTCGCTGGTAAGAGCCAGGGAGGAGAGGCCATTCAAGGGGAGTCAACGGCTTACTGAGGTAATTACAAGGACGATCTCGAAGGGCTTCGGTCATAAATCGGTTGCGAGGATATTTCAGGCCTTGAGGATTTTCGTCAACGACGAACTTGGCTCCCTGGAGCGAGGGCTCGGATCGATCTTCGGGTTACTCGATAACGGTGGGAGGCTTGTTGTCATCAGTTATCATTCACTGGAAGACAGGCTGGTCAAAAATCACTTTCGATATCTGGAGGCGGACTGTGTCTGCCCCGCGGATTTACCGGTGTGCGGCTGTGATAAGGTCTCTCAGGTCGAGATTCTGACCCGGAAACCGGTAATACCCACGAGCGAGGAACTCCTGGTGAATCCCAGGGCCAGGAGTGCGAAATTGAGGGCTGTCAGGAAGATTGTAGACCCGTCATGAACTGGTTCTCAAAGGGATATATAGAGACCCTGGAGCAGTTGAGAAAGAGGAAGAGACGAGACCTTTTCACGTTTCTATTTGTGAGGTTCCTGACTCCGCTGCTCGCCGTCTCGATTCTGGTCTTTACCTGCCGTTCATACAAGAGGGCAATGATCAGAAATCTCGAGGCCATGCAGCTGGAAAAAGTCAGGCTCCAGGGAGAACATGAGGAGTTAACGAGGGCGATAGCGGATCTTTCGTCACGCCAGAGGATTTACAATTATGCCACAGAAAAGCTCGGGATGAAATATCCCGAACATGACGAAATGGTCCTCGTTGTATTTGAAGGGAGCGGTGCTGCCCCTGGCGATGGGGACGTTGATGACGATGATGTAATGGCGAATTTTAGCGGAGAGAGAGACAGGGACAGAAGTTCCATAAATATCTTGACACATTTCTTTGCGCTCTACGTCTTTTAGTTTACGGTTCCGTTGACGCCGGACCGGTTTGTGTACAGTGAGTTCATCGTTCGTTTTGGGGGGTAGGTGATGGAAAAAGTCAGGGTGAAGGCGGCTCATAAAGCCAGGCTCAAGTTGATTGTCCTCCTGATTTGCGCGGTATTATCTGTTTTTATCGGGAGGCTTTTTTCTATACAGATCCTCCAGCACGAGGAATACCTCCAGCGGGCCGACAGACAGCATAAATTGAAGGTCGATATCGCCGCCGACAGAGGGCGAATCTTCGACAGTCGAGGGGTGCCGCTGGCGATCTCGAGGGATAGATACTCACTCTACTATGATGCAAGTGAGAAGGCTCGTGAGGATATCGAAGGCGATGCAAGGTCTATTACCGCCGTTCTTGGAAAGAATCCGCAATCAATTTTGAAAACGATTCAAAATTCAAGAGGGAGTGCCTTGATCGAACGCAAGATGTCGAGGCAGAAAAAAGACGAAGTGGAGGCCCTTGAGATCATCGGTGTTTCGTTTGATGTCGAGAAGGAGAGATACTATCCCTATAACACGCTTGCCTCACAGGTCATTGGATATGCGGGGATCGACAATAAAGGACTCGAGGGGATAGAGGATTATTATAACGACGTGTTATCCGGGGTAAACGGCTCCGCAATCCTTCAGAGAGATGGACATGGGGGAAAACGAATCAACCCCGACTTTCCTTCTGTTCCGCCCAGGAGCGGGAAAGATGTCGTTCTGACGATCGACAGCAAATTACAGGACCTGGCGGAGAATGCGCTCGACCGCGCCATCAAACGGTGTGGAGCCAAAAGCGGGAGTGTGGTCGTCGTGGAACCCTTTCGTGGTGAGATACTCGCGCTTGCGTGCTATCCTCGAATCGACCTGAACACGATTTGGCAGGTCAGGAACAGGAGTGAAATTTACACCGCCATACGGAACCGCGCTGTAACCGACATTTTCGAGCCGGGTTCGACCTTTAAAATCGTTACCCTGACCAGCGCCCTGGAAAAGGGACTTGCCAATCTCGATGAAAGGATATTTTGCGAGAATGGCAAATACCTGGTGCACAATCATCTGTTCCATGATATACATGAGTATGGTTGGCTCAAGGTCCGTGAGATCCTGGAGCTCTCCAGCAATATCGGCACCATCAAACTGGCTGAAAGAGTGGAAAAGGAAGGGCTCTATCAGATGGCGAGGAAATATGGATTCGGGAGCCGAACGGGAGTCGATTTCCAGGGAGAAGCCGGAGGGGTCCTGAAACGCCTGGATAAATGGTCGGGTCTGAGCCTGGCGAGTATTGCCATCGGACAGGAAATTAGCGTTACCCCTCTACAGATGGCCCTTGCGTATTCAGCCATCGCAAACGGTGGTTTTCTCATGAAACCGATTTTAGTCAAAGAGATTTTAGACAACAATGGAGATGTCATCTTCGAGGCTCAGCCGGAGATCATACGTCAGGTTATGTCTCGGGAAACCTCTGATCGGATGAAGGACGTACTTGTCGGCGTCGTTGAACGCGGAACGGGAACAAAGGCACGAATCGAGGGTTTTCAGGTGGCAGCCAAGACAGGGACGGCCGAAAAGAGTCTGCCGGGGCAGCGGGGTTATGCACCGGGCAAGTATGTCACGACTTTTGGAGGATTCTTTCCTGTGGAGAGACCCAGGTATGTGTTTTTTGTCATGCTCGACGAGCCGAAGCGGAATCGTTGGGGGGGAGAGAGTGCCGCTCCATTATGTCGTGAACTGGTAGAGTCCACGATTTTTGCATATGACGGCCTTTTGAACGAGACAGCTCCCTATAGTTTTGACGACGGCTCCATAGCGATGGAGGGGCGTTACAGGGTCTTGAAGGTTGAGCGCAGGATGAGTGATGGGGAAGGCGAAGCGGTGGCTGAGAGAGACGATTCTCCGGTTTATGACCTGAGCTTTCAGGTCGGCAAGGTCGGAAGACCGGGCCGGCACGATTATCCGTTCATCGGAAGTGAATCCGTACAAGGTAAAATTCCGGATGTGTCCGGCCTCTCGATGCGTGAGGCTTTCCAGGTCTTGTCACGCGAGGGTCTCAACGTGAAAACTGTTGGAATGGGCAGGATTACGAGACAGGAGCCTGCCGCCGGAGTGGAATATCAGGGAAGAGAACTTTGTACATTGTGGGGAGAAAACCGTTGATTCATGGTATAAGGTGGGAAGGAATGGAATCGATGAAGGAGCCGGTTGTCTGGTCGAGAGGAAGATGAGGATCAGTGATATAGTTGAGTCTCTGAATCTGGTCGATATCAAGGGGAACGTAGAGACCGAGTTCAACGGGATTGCATCCGACAGCAGGACCCTCGTGACAGGAGAGATATTCTTTGCGCTGGATGGTTATCGTTCGAGCGGGAATTTGTTTGTGAATGAAGCCGCCGAGAATGGAGCCTCGGCAATCGTAACGGAGGAGGACCTCGGTGAGCTGGCAGTACCGGTCATCAGGGTCACGGATATCCGGAACGGCATGGGTCGTGTGGCTCACCAATACTACGGCCGGCCGTCTCATTCGATGATCTGTACGGGTGTTACCGGGACGAATGGTAAGACTACGACCACTTATCTCGTCGACGCTATTTTAAGGCAGAGATATGACAGCACCGCTGTCATGGGTACTCTTGGAATGGTGTCGGGAGGTTCTCATCGTGATCTAGGCCTGACGACACCGGAATCAACCGATATCGCCTCTGAATTTGCGCTTCTTAGAGACGATGGATGCCGAGCCGTGACGATGGAGGTGTCCTCTCACGGCCTGGCGCTTGGAAGGGTAGCCGGCATCGAATTCGATGTCGCTGTCTTCACTAATTTAAGCAGGGATCACCTCGACTTCCATGATGATATGGATAGTTATCTCGAGGCAAAATTGTCCCTCTTCAGCGATCTGGGTACGGGTGGAAAGGAGGGTAGAGGTATTATCAATATAGATGATCCGAGGGAAAAATCCTTCCGGGATGCTGCTCCAGCCGGGACATTGACGTACTCGATCAGCAGGGAGGAAGCCGACGTCAAGTCGACTGAATACAGGCTTGATCACCGCGGTTCCGATGTCACGATTCGGTCTCCTCTCGGAGAGGCACGACTGCATTTGCAACTTCCTGGAAAGTTCAATATTTCGAACGCGCTGGCGGGATTCACGGCAGGGCTTGCGCTTGGTATGAACCAGGAGGAGATCGTGAGAGGGCTCGAATCCGTGAAGGGTGTCCGTGGCAGGATGGAGATAATCGAGGGCAGGGGATTATTTGTCGTGATCGATTATGCTCATACTCCGGAAGCCCTCGAGAACCTCCTTCTGACGCTTAATGATATCTTTGCAGGGAAACTTATTACCGTCGTTGGCTGCGGGGGCGAGAGGGATGTCGAAAAACGGCCCATGATGGGTGAGGTAGCCGCACGACTTTCTCACAAGCTTGTCATTACGTCCGATAATCCGCGCGGGGAAGACCCGGAAGTTATTCTCGACCATATCGAAGGTGGAGTAAAGAGGGTAAGAGATGATTTTGACCGGTTGACCAGCCGCGAGGAAGCGATTCGGTACGCAGTGGATCAGGCTGATGTAGGTGACACGGTCATAATCGCCGGAAAGGGGCATGAAGATTATCAGATCATAGGCGGGGAGAGATATCACTTCGACGACCGGGAAGTGGCCAGAAGAGTACTCGGGATCACAGACGACCAGGTGATGACGAAAGGAGATGTGACGTGAACCTAACGACGAGAGATCTATCGGCTGCCTTGAGCGAATGCCGCTTGATCGGAAAGACACGGGAAAGATCATACAGGAGGATTTCGATCGACTCTCGTCAGACTGATTCGGGTGACCTGTTCCTGGCCTTGAAAGGAGAACGTCACGACGGCCACGATTTTCTCTGGGAAGCGAGGAGGAATGGTGCGGCGGGCTTCATCGTGTCTGACTCATCAGATCTGACGGACAACGATGTCCAGGTTTTCGAGGTTCCAGATACCCTCAAGGCCCTCCACGAGATAGCAACAAAGATCAGAAGAGAGTTCCCGGGCCGAGTCGTCGGGATTACCGGCTCCAATGGAAAGACAACGACAAAAGAGATGGTGACAAACGTCCTGTCCAGGAAGTACAGCACACATCGAAATCCGGGGAATTACAATAACCTGATCGGGCTTCCTCTGAGTGTTTTCGAGCTGAAAAATGGGATCGAATGGATGGTTCTGGAGATGGGCAGCAATTCACCGGGCGAGATATCAGAGCTGTCTCGAATTGCTCTTCCACACTGGGGAATCATCACCAACGTGTCGGAAGTGCATCTCGAGGGGCTTGGGAATCTCCTCGGCGTGATGAAAGAGAAGGCTTCGATTCTCGATGGCATGCATCCTGACGGTACACTGATCATCGGTGGGGATGATCCCAGTCTGAAGTCATATATAAAGAACCACTGTGACAAATTTATTTCGTTCGGTCTGAGAAACATCAACGATGTTTCTCCAGCCGACTACACCGTGCACGGTGACGGCAAGGTCTCATTTCGCCTCGAGAAGGGACCGGTAGTCAATCTTCCGGTTGTAGGGATTTATTCGCTCCATAATGCCCTAGCTGCTTATACGGTTGGATTACAGGCAGGGTTGGGTCACGAGGAGATAAAGGAGGGGCTGGAGATGCCCCTTTATCAGCCATTGAGGATGGAGATTTCAGAGGAGTTTGATATTACGTTCATAAATGACTGCTATAACGCAAATCCACGTTCGATGTTTCTGGCGGCGGAAACCCTCTCCCTCATGGAAGGTGAAGGAAGGAAGATGCTGGTGTTAGGGGATATGCACGAGCTGGGAGAGGGTTCTGCCCGCCTGCACAAAGAGCTGGGAAAACGTCTGTCGTTTCTCGATATCGATGCCATGGTTGTCTTAGGAGGGCTTGGCGCCGTTGTGGGGAGAGCGATGCGGAGCGAGGATAACAGGAGAGGTCGGAAGCGAGAGGTCATGGAAACCATGGAGTTCTCAGAGGCATGTGCCTTCCTTACCGAGTATCTTAGGGCCGGAGATATAGTAATGTTCAAGGCATCGAGAGGAATGCAGTTGGAACGACTGTTCGAGATGGTGAGGTCAAAACTGAAGGAAGAGAGGTCCCACGGCTGATGTTTTATCATCTCCTCTACCCCCTGGCCGAATATCACGCCATATTCAATATATTCCGCTATATTACCTTCAGAGCCGCATATGCGACGGTAACCGCACTCTTAATCAGTTTCCTTCTCGGTCCACTGCTGATCAGGTACCTGAGAGAGAACAATATCGTGGAGATGGTTCGCGTCGATGTCCCGGAAAGACATCTCAAAAAACGCGGGACACCGACTATGGGGGGTATACTGATCATCATCTCGACCGTTGTCCCTACTCTCCTCTGGGCTGATCTGACCGTGGGCTACATCCGCCTGGTTCTCCTCGCTACTGTCTGGATGGGATTGATCGGGTTATGGGACGACTATCTCAAGACCATCAAGAAATTGAATTCCGGTTTGATCGGCCGGTATAAACTTATCGGACAAGTCGGGCTGGGTCTGGTGCTGGGCCTTATCCTTACCTATTTACCGGAGCAGGATGGCATCGTTACGAAGACGACGATACCCTTCTTCAAAGAGACCTATCTCGACCTGGGGTGGTTTTATGTCCCCTTTATCATCCTGGTGATAACCGGAACGACCAACGCCGTCAACCTTACAGACGGTCTTGACGGGCTGGCCATAGGTCTCTGTGCGTTTGCCGCCATTGCCTTTGCCGGATTCGCCTACCTTCACGGTCATGCCCTGTTCAGTCAGTATCTTCAGATCATATCTCTCCCCGGGAGTGGGGAACTCACCGTCTTTTGCATGAGCCTCGTGGGTGCTTCGATGGGTTTTCTGTGGTATAACGCCCACGCGGCCGAGCTCTTTATGGGAGACACGGGTTCGTTGTCGATCGGTGGTGCCCTGGCGACGCTCGCTATACTTCTGAAGTCTGAATTTATTCTCTTCCTGGTGGGGGGGGTTTTCGTGGTTGAGGCGTTGTCGGTGATAATCCAGGTCTTTTCTTTCCGCTGGAGAGGTAAGAGGGTGTTCCTGATGGCTCCACTGCACCACCACTTCGAGCTCAAGGGTTGGAACGAGTCGAAGATCGTCACGCGTTTTTACATCCTGGCGGCGATCTGTGCTCTTATTGGCCTCAGTACCTTGAAGATACGATGAGGTTTTGAAGGTGACCAGGTCCAGATGTGAATGTGGGGAGATTGGAGAGAAAGGCCTGCCGACTGCCGGTACTGTTGCCTCGATACTTGGATTGGCGAGGAGTGGGACGGCTGTTGCGAAACTTCTGGCAGAAGAGGGACTGGAAGTCACAGCCTCCGACATCGCCATCAACGATGAAACGGTGGAAGCAAAAAAGGATCTGGAGGGATTGGGAGTCGAGGTATTTCTCGGACAACATCCGTTAGACAAGTTACGCGGGTCGGCATTCATCGTGGTGAGCCCTGGTATACCTGAGGATGTCCCGGTGATGAGGGCGATCAAGGAGGACAACCTCGCAATATACAGCGAACTCGAAGTAGCGAGCTGGTACGCGACATCACCAATAGCCGCTGTAACCGGAACGAACGGCAAGACGACAACGGTCGAAATGGTTGGCCAGATCGCGGGGATCACGGACCTGGAAGTCAGGGTTTGTGGGAACGTGGGAAACCCGTTGAGCGCTGTCTGTCGAGATCTTGGTCCGCAAGGGTGGTTGATAGTGGAGGTGAGCAGTTCTCAACTCCATCATATACGTGATTTCCACCCCAAGGTCGCCTCAATCCTCAACATTTCACACGATCATTTGGACAGATACGATGACTTCAGGGCCTATGTAATGGATAAGGGAAAAATCCTTACGAACATGGGAGCCGGGGATTTCACCGTTTTTAACGCCCAGGATCCAGAAGTGAGATCCCTTGTCACCGGATTTCAGGGTACGAAGGTCCCCTTTTCTATTAATAGAGCGGATGAAGGGGTATATCTTCGAGATAAGAGTGTGGAGTGGATACGGGAAGAAAGCAGAGAGGTCCTGTTCGATAGAGATGACCTGCGATTGACCGGCGGACACAACCTCCAGAACGCGATGGCAGCTGCGGTAATGGCCTGCCTGATGGGGGCCTCGACTTCCAGGCTCAGAGAGGGAGTGAGGGGTATCACCGGGCTGGCTCACCGGTTGGAGAGTGTCGGTGATATACGAGGGATCCGGTTCATCAACGATTCAAAGGCGACCAACCCGGGCGCTGTCAAGGTCGCCATCGAGTCTTTCCCGGGCAAGGTCGTGCTGATCGTGGGTGGAAAGGAAAAGGGACTCGACTATTCGTGCTTGAGGAGTGAAGTGTCAAAGAGGGTAAGAACCCTTGTAGCGATGGGTGAGTGTGGAGAACGGATCATCACCGAGCTCGGTGGTGATATCCCCACGCGGGTTGTCAAGTCCATGAGGGAGGCGGTGGAAAAGGCTTACGAAGCGGCAGATGAGGGAGAAACCGTCCTCTTCTCACCGGGGACTTCAAGCTTTGACATGTACAGAGATTATGAAGAACGTGGAATCGATTTCAAATCAGAGGTTGTCCGTTTGAGGAGGGAAATGGATTCGTGAAACGTGACAGGCGGAATATGGTGGCTATCCTGTTGTTTTTGATCGTTTTCGGCCTCCTCGTATTGAACAGCGCGAGCCTGGCAATCGCGGAGTATCAGTATGGAAACAGCTCGTTCTTTTTTCATTCTCAGTGGGTCCGGATCATCCTGGGGCTCGGACTGATGGTTTGCGTCTCCCGGATAGACTATCACCTCTATCATCGTTTTGCGAAACCCCTCCTGCTTGTCTCGATCGTACTGTTACTCATCCTGGTGCTGCCGTTTACGACGTCGATAGCCCCGGTGATCAAGAATGTCAGACGCTGGACTATCTATCCCGTCACATTTCAGCCCTCGGAACTGGTCAAACTCGCCCTCATATTGTGGTGCTCTTCGACGATTTTAAACAAAGGGCCGAAGATCATGGACTTCAAGGAGGGAATGCTGCCGATACTGTGTGTGCTCGCCCTGGTAACCGGGTTGATAGTGCTCGAGCCTGACCTGTCTACGGCTATTCTCTGTTTTTCTATCGTCCTCGTGATCCTCTTTCTGGGGAGGGCTGAGGCGAAGCATTTGGTCATGTTCTGCGCGATCTTCCTGCTGGGTTTTCTGGTTGTCGCTTACTTCAAGGGATACATGCATGAAAGGATCACGGCCCTGTTAAATCCGGAGGAGGGGTTGCTGCAGGAGAATTACCACTACAATCAGAGTATGATCGCCCTCGGGTCCGGCGGATGGCTGGGTCGGGGAATAGGAAATGGGATGCAGAAGTATTTTTTCCTCCCTGAACCTCACACAGATTCTATTTATTCCGTTATCGGTGAAGAATTAGGGATAGTATGGACTTCCGGCATTCTTATCCTCTTCTCGATGCTCGGATATTATGGCTACCGTATCATGATGAAATGTCGGGACCTCTTCGGATTCCTGCTGGTTGGAGGAGTGCTTACGGCGATACTTGTGCAGATGCTCTTCAGCATTGCGATCAACCTCGGACTCCTGCCCTCGGCGGGTGTCGGTCTCCCGTTTATCAGTTATGGGGGATCCTCGATGGTGAGCCATCTCGCGGGATTCGGGATCATCCTGAACGTCGCCAATCACAACAGGTCTCGTATGAAACGTTTGGGAGGGAGAAGATGAGGGTGCTTTTTGCTTGTGCGGGTACCGGTGGGCATCTTATCCCGGCGGTCATCCTCGCAAGGGGATTACTGAAGAGAGAGGAAGACAATGACGTTCTCTTCTGTCTTTCGGACGATGGAAGAGGGACAAATATTCTTGAGAGAGAAGGATTGCCGTGGGTTACCGTACCGATCAAGCCCTTTCCGAGGAATATAGGTTCGAAAACCCTGTTATTCCCCCTTTCCCTGGTGCGGGGGATAAGTCACAGCCTGTCTGTTCTCAAGGAGTACAGTCCGAAGGTGGTAGTGGGGACAGGTGGATATGTGAGTGGACCGGTCCTGCTGGCGGCATGGTTGAAGGGCATACCCGTTATCATCCAGGAGCAGAACAATTCTCCGGGTTTGGCCAACCGGGTACTTGCACCGATCGTCGACGAGATCCATGTCTCTTTTCCTGAAGCGGTCAATTTTCCATGTGTGAGCCGGCGAAAGGTTTTTCTGACGGGCAACCCGGTCGCTTCGGCAAATAATGGAGAAGGGGGGAGAAAAGTTACACAGAGGAATGGACCAGGCGATCCGCCTGCCATGCTGGTGATGGGAGGGAGTCAGGGGGCTCATTCAATCAACAGGATCATGGTCCAATTCCTTCGGTCTTTTGACACGATCCCGTACCAGGTCTTCTTTCAGACTGGAGAAAGAGATTACCACTGGGTCAAGAAGTCACTGGGGGAAAGTGAGGTAAAACTCGTAATCAAACCCTTTTTCGATGACCTCTCCGCCGTTTACAAGGAGGTCGACCTCATTATCTGTCGAGCAGGGGCGATGACATTATCCGAGATCGCGTTCTGGGGTGTCCCCTCTATCCTGATCCCTTATCCATACGCGACAGGCGGACATCAGGAACGAAACGCTCAGCATTTTATGCGGAATGGGGCTGCGATCGTCTTGAGGGAAAGGGAAACCGACTGGCGTGTTTTGAAGGGAAAGGTAGAAAAACTGTTGAAGAGCAGGGAAAAATGGCTGAAAATGTCTCAGGCGGTGTACGCCCTGAGACGGCCGGATGCGAGAGATGTCCTGGTGGACAGGATCCTTTCACTCGGCAAATAGGGATTTAACGTGTTCAAGAAGATAAAACATTTACACCTCGTAGGGATCGGTGGGGCGGGGATGTGCGGTATTGCGGAGATTCTGTTGAATATGGGATACAGGATCAGCGGTTCTGACATCCAGAAGACCGAGGTCACAGTGCGACTGGAAGATCTCGGCGCGAAGATCTCATATGCCCACAACACGAAGAACGTACGCGGTTCGGATGTCGTCGTGATTTCTTCTGCTATTCGGCAAGACAATCCGGAGGTCGTACAGGCAAAGAGCGATAAGATTATCATCATCAGAAGGGCCGAGATGCTGGCCGAGTTGATGAGAATGAAATATGGAATCGCCGTCGCAGGGACGCACGGCAAAACAACAACCACTTCCATGATCGGTGATGTGCTGAGGATGGGTGGACTGGATCCAACGGTAATCGTTGGCGGGAGAGTTAGAAGCATAGGGACCGGTGCGAAGATAGGTCAGGGAGAATATCTTGTTGCCGAGGCGGACGAGTTCGATCGTTCATTTCTGCAGCTCTCTCCATCGATTGCTGTCGTCACGACGATCGAATCAGAGCACCTCGACTGCTACAGGGATATAGAAGAGATCAAGGAGGCCTTCATCCTGTTCTGTAACAAGGTCCCTTTCTTTGGCTCTTCAATCTTGTGTGGAGATGACGAATCAGTACTTTCGATCCTTCCTCATCTCGACAGGAAGCTGATGACATATGGCCTCAACGCGAACGTCGACCTGCAGGCGAGAGAGGTCTATTTCTCCGGGAGTACATCCAGGTATTGTACTTACTGGAAAGGTGAGAAGCTCGGGACTGTATCCCTTCAAGTCCCTGGTGTCCATAATGTCAAGAACTCTCTGGCCGCCATAATGGTAGGATTGGAACTGGGGATCCCTTTTTCCAGTGTCGCGGCTGCGCTCGAAGGGTTTACCGGGGTTCACCGCCGTTTTGAGATAAAGGGGGAGAAGGGAGGGATCATGGTTGTTGATGATTACGCTCACCACCCTACGGAGATTGAAGCTTCCCTGAAGGGGGCGAAGGAGGGTTGGAACAGGCGGATCGTTGCTCTCTTCCAACCTCATCTTTTCTCGAGGACGCAATCGTTCCATCAGGAGTTCGGCCGTTCCTTCCACGATGCCGATATCCTTTTCGTTACCGATATCTATCCGGCCAGAGAAGATCCAATCGAGGGCGTCACGGGAGAACTCGTTGTCAGGGCCGCGAAACGGCATGGATCGCGGCGCGTTTACTATTCCGACGACATGAATAAACTACCGGACGAAGTCCTCGGCATTGTCGAAGCGGGGGACATCGTCATCACACTTGGTGCGGGTGACATCTGGAAGGTCGGGGAAGAGATCCTCAGGAGGCTGCCTGATCGATGATAGCCTCCGAGAACTTGACCGTGATGATCGATATGATTGGCAGCCTCGATGGGTTGCAGGTCAGCACAGATATACCGTTGAAAGAATATACCACGATAGGGATCGGCGGGTGTTGCCTCGCCATGGTGGAAGTAAGTGACGCTGGCGCGCTGAAGGAGTGTCTCGAGGTCATGCAGAGGGAGGGTGGGCCATCGGTTGACTCCTTCGTGCTGGGCGGCGGGTCCAATCTTCTCGTCAGTGACCGTGGATACGGTGGAGTTGTCCTGAGATTGGGAGGTGGATTCAGAGAATTGATCGATATAGACGGTTGTCTTACCGTAGGGGCTGCTTATCCCCTGAAGGATCTCTCACTGAACGGAATCAAAGAGGGATGGGGCGGAATGGAGTATTTTGCTGGTCTCCCCGGAACCGTGGGAGGAGCCGTAAGGATGAACGCGGGAGCCTGGGGAAAGGAGATCTGGGATTTTATTCGGTGTGTATACTGTGTCGAGACAAAAGGCACGGAACGCGTGGTGTCTCGCGAAGAAGTATCTCCTGGTTACCGGAAGAGCGGGCTCGAGGAAGATCTCATCGTGACGAAGATCGAAATAGCGTACCAGAAGGACAAATCCGCCAGCATGAAGGCGAAGGCAAAGCGGTTCATGTCTCGCAGGAAAAAGGGACAGGCGATCGCCTATCCCTCCTTCGGCAGTGTATTCAGAAACCCGGAGGGCCTTCACGCCGGGAAGCTCATCGATAGTCTTGGTCTGAAGGGAACTCGCGAAGGGAATGCCATGATCTCCGATAAACACGGAAATTTTATCGTCAACCTGGGGGACGCGATGGCAGCGGATGTCCTGTTCCTGATGAGGGTAATGAAACGAGGTGTCCGAGACGAATACGGGATCGAGCTGGAGCCAGAAGTCGTTTTCCTCGGGATGTCCCCTGAAGAGCTGGAGGGAATCGTATGAGACCGCGGAGGGGAAGGAAGCGGTCAAAATTACGGCTGATTACGAAGAGGAAATGGTCGAATACATATCTCCTCTTCCTCGTCGCCGCTGTATCACTGGCGGTTTTTTCCAGGTGGACGATATCACGAGGGGTCTTCGACATACGCGAGGTGAGAATAGTAGGCACCCGATACAGCGATCCGCTTGAGATCCTGGAGGTAGTCTCACCGGAGCTTGGACCGGATATTTTTCAGGATTATCGTGAGGTGTCGACCTTGCTCCAGAGAATGCCTCTGATCAAATCTGTCGAGGTGGACAGGATGCCACCAGACAGGATAGTTATCAGCGTTGACGAGAGGGAGCCACTTGCAGTGCTGGGTGGTGATCTGGCTCAACCGGTCGATGAAGAAGGTTGGTTGGTTCCCGTGTCACTCTCTGATTTTGATATTGATCTGCCGATTATTGAACCTTCGGGAGAATTAACTGTTAATGCAGTGGGGCGGGTCGAGTCGGAGTCAATTCTGATTGCGCTCGACTTCCTGAAAAAGCTGAGGGATACAAATTCCTCTCTGCTGAAGGATATCTCTGTACTGTCGGTTGGTGGGAATGACACAGTTCGGTTTACGACCGTTTCACACGGGTTCGATGTCCATATCAGTCATGACGCGTCGATCGATGAATTTTACTTACTCAGAGATGTCATGAAGGACCTCGAGGGGAAAGATAGAGAATTTTGTACGATTGACATGCGATACAAAGATCAGGTGGTAGTTTATTGATGAAGGGTAGAAGACCAATCAGAAGAGGAGGGAGGTGAGACAGATTTGGCGAAAGAAGAAATGATTACCGGCCTCGATGTGGGTGGAACAAAGGTTTGTGCAGTTATGGCGGTTCGAGAAGAGGGGGGAGATCCGAGGGTCGTGGGGTGGTCCAGGGGAAAGTCAGAGGGGATTCGACGTGGTATCGTCGTCGATATGGAGGCGGTTGTCGAATCCGTCAGGCGAGTGCTCTTGGAGGTCCAGGCCTCCGCTGGTTGCGGGATCGAGAGTGTCATAGTCAGCGTGTCTGGCGGGCATATCCAGAGCATGAACTCGAGGGGGGTAATAGCGGTCTCCAGAAACGGTGACGAGATATCGAGACGCGACGTTGACAGGGTAATTGAGGCTGCTGGTACGATGGCCATTCCCACAGACCGGGAGGTCCTTCACGTGATCAAACAGGAATTTACCCTCGATGATCAGAAGGGGATCCGGGATCCTGTCGGTATGAGCGGTATCAGGCTTGAAGCCGAAGTTCACCTTATAACCGGTTCCGCATCTTCCTTGAAGAACCTCGAGAAGAGCATAAATCTGGCTGGTGTGGAAGTCGAGGACATGATCCTCGATTCACTCGCGGACAGTTACAGTATCCTCAGCAATGACGAAAAGGAGATGGGGACCGCTCTGATCGATATCGGAGGTGATGTTTCAGGGCTTGCTCTCTACTCGGGTGGCAGTCTCAGACATTCAGGTGTATTGCTCCTGGGAAGTGGGCACGTGACCAATGATGTCGCGATCGTCCGGAGGATGTCGGTAGCGGAAGCTGAGGCGATCAAAATCAAAGAGGGTTATGCAATTTACACCAACGAGAAAGCGCCCGGAACTCCCGGACCACAGGGGAACCTCTTCAATCGTGATGAGGAATCCAGGTTTGCATTATCTTCGGTCATTCAATCGAGGATGGAAGAGCTGTTCGAGATGGTAAGGGAGGAATTTGAAAGGACACCCCATTTCGAATCGATTCCAGCCGGTATTGTTCTAACGGGAGGTGGAGCAAAGCTGGGAGATATCTCGAAACTGGCAGAGACAGTTTTCGATCGCCCGACGAGGGTTGGTTTTCCTGGTACCCTCGAAGGGATGGACGGCAAACTTTCGGATCCGGCTTACTCCACGGCAGTCGGCCTGGTTCTTTACGGGTGTGGCAGGAAGGTCATCAGAAAGTTTGGCCGTAGAAACGGTTCGGGTTTTATGAGCGGTATGGTCGACTGGTTCAAGATCCTAAAAGGAGATATCGTATGAACCCCGAAAGGAAAGGAAGAAAAAGGATGATGTTTGAACTGGATGAGAGCCAGCTGAGACAGGCTCGGATAAAAGTGGTCGGTGTAGGTGGTGGTGGTGGGAACGCTGTGAACAGGATGGTCGATTCAGGGCTTGAAGGGGTGGAGTTTGTCTCAATCAACACGGACGCTCAGGCGCTCGATTTCTCACAGGCTCCAAAAAAGCTTCAAATCGGCAGGGAACTGACCAAGGGGTTAGGTGCTGGAGCAATACCTGAGATAGGTCATCGGGCGATCCAGGAAAACAGGGAGGATGTCGAGGAAGCGCTCCGAGAATCCGATATGGTCTTCATCACGGCGGGTTTTGGTGGGGGTACCGGTACGGGAGCTTCTCCCACCGTTGCGGAGATCGCAAAGGAGAGTGGCGCCCTTACCGTGGCAATTGTCACGAAGCCATTTCTGTTCGAGGGACACAAGCGAATGAATCAAGCTCTGGAGGGAATCGGCGAATTAAAGGAGAAGGTGGACACGATGATCGTCATTCCCAACCAGAGGCTCTTGTCTGTCGTCCCCAGGCAGACTACACTCAAGGAAGCGTTCAAGGTTGCAGATGATATACTCTTCCACGCTACCAAGGGGATCTCAGACCTGATCATAGTCCCTGGCCTGATCAATCTTGATTTCGCCGATGTAAGGACGGTTATGGCAGGTATGGGTAACGCTTTAATGGGGACAGGCTTCGGTTCGGGCGAAAGTCGCGCCGTGGAAAGTGCGCAGGATGCTATTTTGAGCCCACTTCTCGAAGACGTAAGCATAGGCGGAGCCCAGGGTGTCTTGATCAATATTACAGGCGGAGAAGATCTGTCTCTACACGAAGTCGGCGAGGCGATCTCGATAATCTACGACGCGGCCGGAGAAAATGCCAACGTCATCTTCGGCGCCGTAACCGACCCGAGTATGGAGGACAAGGTGATGGTGACCGTCATCGCTACAGGGTTCGGGAAGACGAGAGAGAAGAAGGGGATCAGGAAAGACTTTCTGGACTCGATCGTCAGAGACGAGGACGAGATCCGGAAGCCGGCGGTCGTCAGGAGAGGGGCTGAAATCGAAGCATTCCTCGATCCTGACAGGAAAATCGAGGGTGGAGAGGATGATTTCCTCAATATACCGACCTTCATCCGCCGACAAATGGAGTGATAGAATTGTCGTTTGAAATGAGGTATGTCTTTTGACTTCCTGGCAGATAAGCCGTTTGAGGGCTCGAATCGTCCTGCAGACGATGAAAGTCCTGTGTTACCTGTCCCCGCTCTGGTTACTCGGACCTCTCCTCTATTTTTCGGTGAGTGGGGCCGATCGGAAGGGTTATGCAGGCTCGAACGCGATGGATGTCCTGTCCGAACTAACGGCTACAACAGAGCATGTCGTCCTTGACACCGTGACTCGGGATGAGACACTGAGTGACATATTCATGAAAAACGAGGTCAGCTATGCCGAACTCCTCGAAGTCATGAAGGTATCTAAAGGACATTTCAACCTGAACCGCATCCGATCCGGGTCCGTGGTAAAACTGGCCTTTGACGGAGAAGAGAGGTTCTCCAGGCTCGAGTATGAGATCGATGACAGGCGGTTGCTCCGTGTCACCGTCCATAAGCCCGATTCGATGTCGGCGAGTGTCGATGAGGTCGATTATCAATACCGTCAGAGGCTCGTCGGTGGCGAGATTTCTTCGTCACTTTATCAAACCATACAGGATATGAACGAGAATCTGGAGATCGCCTTTCTCCTCTCGGAAATTTTCGCCTGGCAGATCGACTTCTCCACGGATCTAAGGAGTGGAGACTACTTCGCTGCAGTTGTGGAAGAGTACTGGGGGAGAGATGGGGTAATCAAACTGAATACGGTCATCGCCTCTGAGTTTTTCAACAACGGGAAATTGTACCAAGCGTTTCGGTACAAAGACCCTGACGGTCACATCGACTATTATGATGGTACAGGATATTCCCTCCGCAGGAAGTTTCTCAAATCACCGCTCAAATATACGAGGATATCGTCACGGTTCTCTCGCAGGAGGCTCCATCCGATCCTGAAGGTTTATCGGCCGCATCTCGGTGTGGATTATGCCGCACCTATCGGGACACCTGTCGTTACTGTCGGTGATGGAGAGATCATCTTCGCAGGCTGGCAGAGAGGTTTTGGAAAAATTGTAAAGGTTCGACATAACGGAATTTACAAGACAACGTACGGCCACCTCAGCGGCTTCGCCCGAGGGATTCGAAAGGGTGTGAAAGTGATGCAGGGGCAGGTCATCGGATACGTTGGTTCCACTGGACTTTCCAACGGTCCGCACCTCGATTTTCGCCTGATCAGTAGAGGTAATTACGTCAACCCACTGACGGTAGATCTCCCGGCAGCCGATCCGGTAAAGAAAGAGTATAGTAAGGATTTTCGCAGGCGTGTCCTGGATTATATGGAAATTCTTGATTCCGATAATGACAAGATTCTCGCCTCCCGGGCGGAAGTGGATTCATCCTGAGTATGTTTCACTCTACCATTGGGAACCGCCACGATCAGAATCTTTCCCTTCTTGATTTTCAACTAATCTCCAGATAGATTAAAATGCGCCGATCAAGCCAGATTTAAACGAAGGATCTATTTCGATGATTAACGATTTTCGTCCGGGATTTTTTAATTTCATGTTTCTGGTGGTTATGACCTCTCTCCTGGTTAATTCTCCGGGGGTAATGGGCCAGGTGGAAGGATTCTCGATCGAGCCAAGTGAAGACGGTGAAAAGTACCACACTTTTTCCAACCTGCTTACAAACGGCGATTTCGAGTTAGATGACGATCTGGATGGATTCCCAAATGAATGGTTGCCCTGGCAATGGGTCGTCGAGGAAAAACTTGAGCTACGAAATGCCATTTTCGAATACCTCGAGACCACCCCTGAAGCCATGACCAGGCCAAGACTCACCACCCGTTTCCCATTCTTCGGGAAACGCTCGCTCGATATCCACAGCGTCGATGGTAAGACAGGCCCGGGTGTCTATGTTACCCGGGAATTCAAACCCGGTATCTATACGATATCCCTCTATGCAAAAAACCCGGGAGAGGGGAAGAGAAAGCTGGGGCTTTACATGGGCACTGGGGGAAGACTATTTGAAGTCGGGAGACGCTGGCGGAATATCATCCACACCGAAAGGATCTCATTTCACATCAAAGAAGGGGAGATCTCTTTACGTGACTGGACATTCTCACCTGGAGAGCTATTGATTGACAGAGTTGTCCTCCTGAAGTTGCCTTTTGATGTCAGGTATGATGAGAGGATCATCCTGAATGAAGATCTGAATTACTTTGTCATAGATTTTACCAGCGCTGAGGGCGTGCTCCTCCCTATCGGAATAAATCTGGAGATCAGGACCCCCTCCGGAGAGTTTGTCAGGAAAAATATCGAGGGGCTTCTCGAGCCACCAGTAGACCAGGTGGTTTTTGAACTCAGTCCGAGCGTCGAAGGCCTCTACAGGCTCAAAGTCGAGATCTATGACCTGAGGACAGCGGATGTTGTCTATACAGATGATGATATCGAAGCGGTATATCAGGTGACCGAGGCATCGCTCCCCGAGAACGATTTACCGGTTACGGACAGATCTTTCGGCTTCTTTCCCGTGGGTATTCGTGCCAGGGGCCATGAACTGGTCAACCTGAAGGGGATGGAGTTCAATTCTGTCCTGATCACAGAACCGGATATCGACGCTATAGACATATATCGTAAACAGATAAATGATAGTGGGATGCACCTGTTTTATGAAGTAACACCTGATATGTATTCGAACGGATGCAACGACGAGGTCAGTAAGCTGATAGAGGCGAGCAACGGTATAAAAGAGTTCTCGGGGTGGTTTGTCAGGGGAGCCTTCAATGTGAGTCCGGAAATATCTGAAAGTCAAGGGGAGGTTCTCCGTTGCCTGGCAGATGCAAAACCGGCTCTGCCGATCATTATTGAAAACTACCTTCCGAACGACCTGCCACCGGATGATTCACTTTCGTTCGAATATGTGGCTCTCGACCCGAATCTTATTTCTGTGCCTTCCAGGCCACTCTTTACTATCGGACTCTGGGCCGACAGGCTTACAACGGAAGAGGGTAAACCGGTCCAGATTATCGGCATGCCTCAAATATTCGGCGGATGGCCAATCGCCCATCGAATACCTACTTATCCCGAGGTCCGGGCAATGACATATCTGGCTGTACTGCACGGAGCGAAGGGTATCATCTACAGAGATTTTTCTTCCCTTCGACCCTATTTTGACCGCCCCGATGCTTCCTGGGATATACGGAAGGTCCCTGATCTGTGGGAAGATATCTCGAAATTAAACCGGGAGTTGATTGTGCTCTCACCTTATTTCCTGAATCATCAGACAGCACAAAAAGGAGCTGCGGTTGTCCAGGAGGATTTCATCGATTACGGGTCATGGCGGGAAGGAGAGAGTTTGCTGCTGGTCGCTGTGAATGTTTACGACGGTGAGGTTGAGGGTAAGTTTCTCCTGGATGATGATCTGGAGGTGGGGGCTGTAGAGGTGTTGTTCGAGGAGAGAATTATAGAAACGGATGGTAAAGTCTTCACCGATAAATTTTCACCGTTCGATACACATGTCTACCGGTTTACGTTATCGGATGGTGGAGCGTAAAACCTTTCAGGGGGAACTTCGGTAGGGGGTGGATTTTGACAGGGAATTCTGTATTCGACGATGACATGAAAAGGCAGCCTGCCCTGCCATTTGTTTCGATAGTCGGTCTTCCCAACGTGGGGAAATCGACCCTATTCAACCGATTGATCGGTCAGCGGAAGGCGATCGTCCATAAGACTCCGGGGGTGACACGGGATAGAAATGTTACAGAGACCGAGTGGGTGGGAGTGCAGTTTTTTCTTGCTGACACCGGAGGGCTGATGTCACCTGACGGAGGAGGGCTCGAAGAGGAAGTGGAATATCAAGTCCGTCAGGCCATGTCGGATTCGGATCTGATCCTTTTTCTTGTGGATGGCAGCCGTACGATTTCACCGGTCGACTACGACATAGCGGACATGCTTCGGAAGGAAGGGTGTCAGGTCCTCCTGGTAGCTAATAAGGTTGAAAGACCGGAGGATTACTCGGCCTACCATTCCTACAGTGCGATTGGACTGGGTGAGCCTTTCCCCGTGTCTGCTCAGAGGGGTCTCAACTGTGGTGATCTACTGGATCTCATAGTGAAGTCGCTGCCGGTCAGGGTTGAGGGGGAAGAGCACACAGAGGAGCTGAGGGTAGCCGTTACCGGGAGACCGAATGCGGGCAAGTCATCCCTGATCAACCGGGTTCTGGGGGAAGACCGGCTCGTTGTATTTCATGAGGGTGGCACCACACGGGATTCTATCGATACCAGGTTCGAGTATAACGGTCATAACGTTACTCTGATAGACACGGCGGGTTTGAGGCGGAAAAGTCGTGTAGATGAAGATCTCGAATATTTCGCAAATGTAAGGGTGATTCGGAGTATAGAACGAGCGGATATAGTTATTCTGCTAATAGATAGCGAGGAAGGGATTGTAAGGCAGGATCAGACTATTCTCTCGCTCGTTGAGGATAGAGGGAAAGGCATTGTCGTTGCCTTTTCCAAGTGGGACCTGGTCAGCGGTGACAGGGATCAGTACCGTGAGATGGTTCGTGAGGTTGCCCCTAACTTTTCCCATGTTCCGGTCATGTTCACATCATCCTGCACAGGCGAGGGTTTGCGGAATCTCCTGGATGTGACCCTTAGAACGGGTGAGTCGTGGAAGAGACGGATTCGAACGCCGGTCCTGAACAGATTGTTGGGTGAAGCCGTCGCTAAATTGAGTCCACCATCCACCGGTGCAAAGCCGGTTAGACTGTTCTATATAAGCCAGGTCGGGGTCTCACCCCCTGAATTCGCCGTCATTACCAGCTCGACAAAAGGCATTAAAGAGGCATACAAAAGGTATCTCAGCAACTTTTTGAGAGATCGCCTGGAACTGGAAGGCATTCCAATCAGGATAAAGTTCCGTGAGCGGAAACGCGGGAAACGCGTCCGCGATAAATCCCATTAGGGGGCTGAAAGATGTCGGTAGTGTCATTTTTGCTCGGTTTATTTCTCGCCTATCTGCTTGGATCGATCCCGACAGGATTCATCGCGGGGAAGGTCCTTCAGGGGGTAGACCTCAGAAAAGTGGGGAGTGGAAATCCTGGTACGACAAATGTATACAGAAGCATGGGGCTCGTGCCGGCAATTGTTGTCTTTACCGTCGATATGTCGAAGGGTCTCGTCCCGGTTCTCTTTTTTCCCGGACTGTTCTTGCATGCGTGGGCGGACAACGCGTCGTTAGCCCTCCTCTATCAGATTTTCTTGGGTCTGATGGCCGTAGCTGGACATGTCTGGAGCTTATTCCTCTCCTTCAAGGGGGGGAAGGGTGTTGGAACGGCTTTCGGTGTTTTCCTGGGGATTGCACCCCTGGCTTCGTTATTCTCACTGGCCACGTGGATAATTGTCGTTCTGGCGATGGGGATTGTATCACTGGGATCTCTGAGTGCCGCCGTTGCCTTTCCGATATTTTTGCTCCTTACCGAGGAGGGTATCCTAGAAGAGAAGTTCTCCCTCCTCCTTTTTGGTACCCTGATCGCTGTTCTGGTTATTTATACACATAGATCGAATATATTGCGGCTCGTAAGGGGTGAGGAAAAGTCCTTTAAAAAGAAAAAGGGAGAGGAGTTGAATGAGCAGAGATAAAGCACTCAATGTGGCCATTGCCGGTGCGGGATCATGGGGGACGACTCTTGCCCTTCACCTTTTCCGAAAGGGGCATCGGGTCACTCTCTGGGAAAAATTTCCAGAAAAGAAGGAGAGGATCGAGAGTAACCGGGAGAACCTGGATTATCTCCCTGGATTTCCTATTCCACCAGAGATCAGGCTCACCTCCGAATTCTCTGATCTGCCCCCTGATCTGGACATCATTGTCTTTGCTGTCCCTTCACAGTACGTCAGACCAGTCGCCAGAGAGGCTTATAGTCACATCAACGACGAAGCCATTGCTGTCAGCGTTGTAAAAGGGATAGAGTATGGAACGCTGAAGAGGATGTCCGAGGTCTTGATCGAGGAACTGAACGGCTCTTCGGTAGTCGCCCTATCTGGACCGAGTCACGCCGAGGAGGTCGTGATAGAGCTCCCGACCTCTGTGGTGGTTGCCTCTACGGATGAAGAAAAGGCTGTCTTTGTGCAGAAGGTTTTCATGGACACGCGGTTCAGGGTTTACACGAACAATGACATAATAGGAGTCGAACTTGGTGGTGCATTTAAAAACATCATCGCGATAGCGAATGGTATATGTTCCGGCCTGGACTATGGTGACAATACAATGGGCGCGCTGATGGCCCGGGGTATTGCAGAGATCTCACGGTTGGGCGTGGCTATGGGTGCTGATCCGGCAACTTTTGCGGGACTTTCCGGTGTGGGAGACCTGATAACCACATGTATCAGCAAGCACAGCCGAAACCGGCTCGTGGGGCTGGAGCTGGCTCGGGGGAAAAGTCTCGAAGAGATCCTGGAGGAAATGGTCATGGTCGCTGAAGGTGTAGAAACGACACGTGCCGCGAGAAAGCTGGCCAGGATTCATCATGTAGATATGCCGATTACAGGTGAGGTCTACAGGGTTTTGTTCGAGGAAAAGGCACCTCGCAAGGCCGTCGATGACTTGATGTTGAGGGACCCAAAACCAGAGTGAATGATGCCACTACTCACTAATCACTACTCACTAAAAAAGGAGGACAAGGGTTGGACATGACGGTCGGGGAAAAAGAGTACTACTCCATAAGCGAGGTTTGCGAGATAGCGAAGTTGAAACCCCACGTTCTGAGATACTGGGAGACGCAGTTCTCCGTTCTCAAACCACCTAAGAATAGAGCCGGTAACAGAAGCTACAGAAAGAAAGAGATTCGGCTCATTCAACTCATCAAATATCTTTTGTACGTCGAGAAGTACACGATCCAGGGTGCGCAGCAGAAACTCAATCGGCTCCGCAGGGAACCGGAAGAGGACCTGGATATACCGGTGGAGGAGATCGGGGCGAGAGATATCGTCTGGTCGATCAGGAGTGATCTCGAGGAGATCGTAGATATTATCCACGAATAACACCTGGTTTGGCCTTGTATATACCGAAAAAATATGATATATTACCTAATTTGGGCGATTATGTCGGGTGAGAGAATCGCTCAACTTAGGTATTAACCACGTCGGGGCGTAGCGCAGTCAGGTAGCGCACTAGCATGGGGGGCTAGTGGTCGCT
>CAYTWO010000020.1:0-31015 GCA_964442125.1 uncultured Gemmatimonadota bacterium | reverse complement strand
CGTTTCACTTGCGGGAATGACGGAGAGGGAGGTTATTCAATATTCATGGGATCACTTTTCTTGACCCGTTCTTCAGCACAGCGAATAGTGATTAGTGAATAGTGAATAGTACCCCTCCCGTCACACTGGATTGAACTATTCCAGCTCTTTTATGTGCTCGATAAATAGCCTCAACCGGGAGGCTTCCTCCTCATCCTCCGCGTGATGCAGGTAAGCCTCGAACTCCCTCCTCGACTCGCTGTAACGCCCCAAATTGTAATTAGCTACGCCGAGGTTAGAATGGACCTCGACCAAATCATCATCGAAATGTAGCGCCTTTCGGTAGTATTCAATCGCGTTCTCGTATTCCCCAAGGTCATCGTGGATCAAACCCAACTGGTTATAGCCTCCGGCAGCAGTCGAATCGAGAGATATCACCCTCTGAAACAATCGTTCTGCCTCCTCGAGATTGCCACGGTTTGCGTAACATCGACCCAATCCATAATAGACACGCGTCGCCAGTGTGTCTTTATCACTTAAACTCCCAGTGATCGGTTCGAGGAAGGAGAAGGCCTCTTCATACTGATTCTGCAGGAGGTAGTGCTCACCCAGATACAGACGCGCCACTAAGTGGCCCCGGTTCAACTCCAGAACTTTGTTCATCGCCTCCACTGCCTTGTCTTTCCGACCCAGACGATCCCACAACCAACCGCCCAAAACGAGTTCTTCAGGCTCGTCTATCCCCAACGAAAAAGCTCCCTCGAGCTCGACCCGTGCACTGACAGAATCTCCCTGAACCAGATAAACATCCACAATGGCCAGGCGGGCGTTGAGATGTGAAGGATTCAGGGCGAGAGCCATCCCGAAGCTCTCCTCTGCTTTCATATATTCCCCTAACTCGCCATACACCAGCCCCAGATAAAAATAGGCTTCTTCATTGTCGGGATAACTCTGGATGGCATCATTGAGATGAGAAATCGCTTTCTCGAGGGAATCCATCTCCGTATAGGCCATTCCAATGCGCAAATGCAGGTTGGATGTCAAAACCAGATCGAAGTCTCCCATCTTCTCTTTTGGATCCGGGAGAGAGCGATCGAACATCTCTTCATAACCAGAAATCACCACGTCTGGCGCGCCTATGTACCCCAGGGCTCTCAGCTTCTCCTCGAATTCCGGACTTCCCGGGCGTCCTCCTTTCCCCGACGACATCTCCTGTCCGGCTTCTTCCCCTTGAAAAATGTCGATAGCGGCCACGATCTCCTCCATGGTTCCCCTCAAAGAATCCGCCACCTGAGGCATCCTGTCTATCAGGTTATTCTCCTCACCGGGATCTGCCCTGAGGTCGTACAGCTCCTCATGGGGAGATGCAATATATTTCCATTCGGTACTCCGAACTCCCCTTGACGCACCCCAGTCGAAGATTACGTAGGTCATCGCGGACTCGAGATAGGAGAAGTCCGGAGCCTCTCCCTGACCGAAGGGATACAGGCTTTCCCCCTGGAAACTCCCCCCATCCTTACCCTCGATCCCGAGTATGTCCAGAATCGTTGGAGCCAGGTCGATATGTCGGGCGAGATTGTCGTATATGGTCCCTTGAGGGATCTCCTTCGGCCAGGAAAATATGAGAGGGATGTGGAGTGTCCCTTCGTAAGTATAATATCCGTGGGATTTCTCTCCGTGTTCTCCCAGGGCCTCACCATGATCGGCGGTCAGGACGACCAATGTATTCTCGAGCAGACCGCGCCCCTCGAGTCCTTTTAATAATCTACCGATATGCTCATCGGTGTAAGCAATCTCTCCGTCATAGAACTGAGCCCTGATTTCATCCGATCCTCTCTCCAATGTTGGATCGATAAGGGAATAGGGAGGAGGGGGATCATAGGGCGAATGTGGATCGAAATAATGGATAAAGAGGAAAAATGGCCTATCGTCCACCAGGGAGTCGGCAAGGTTCAATGACAGGTCTGTCACCTCCGATGCTCTTCTCTGTGTGTAGCTCAACTGTTTTTCCAGGAGCTTGATATGAGGCAGGTTGCCGGAAAACTCGCCAAAATCGTCGTCATACCTGGAAAAGCCCTGGGAAATTCCATTAATCGAGTCGAGGACGACCGCCCCCAGAACAGCTCCCGTCCAATATCCCTCTTCCTCGAGGATTTCAGCCAGTGTCTGAGCGGATTCGTCGAGATAGAATCCCTCGTTGTAGTGGACGCCATTTGTAGGCGGCAGCGTGGATGTCATGATAGAGGAGAGGGAAGGCAGCGTCAGGGGGACATGGGATACCGCATTCTTAAATAGAACGCCATTGCGTGCGAGGTTATCGATGTTGGGTGTCCTGATTCCCTCATATCCATAACAGCTCAGATGATCCGCCCGCATTGTGTCGATGACTATCAGGACGAGGTTCGGTCTCCTATGCGCCCTGGACAACACCATCACACCGACTAATAGACCGACCAAACCTGCAACGACTACAATGAGGGCAATAATTTTCCTTGCGTTCTCCTGCTTCAGCCTCTTCCCCCTGTGTATCCGAGCAGATAAAAGAACTCCTCCTTCAGTAGCTTCCCACTAACCATCACATACCCGTCTGTTTACCTTTTCCACCTCTCGGAAGATTGACCCAAATCGATATTTCTCTCTCCGGGTATTTTCTGCTGTCGGTGAAGACCTTCACCCTGGCTTCAAACCCACTCTCAGGAAAACCCGGCAGTAGAGCGATATTGAGGTGATACTTTTTCCCCTCTTCAACGGTCATGAGCGTGCACTCTATGAACTCGTTCTCGTTCCTGATATCCAATATCTCGAGAGGTTCTTCCCTGTTGTTTTTGATGACGATATTATACGCGAGCGTCCCCTCGAAATCAGGATCTATCCCCGTAAAACTGACAGACGTCGGTATTATGACGAACGGCTGGTCGATAACGACGCGAACGGGAATGCGCAGGATAGGCTCTTCGTCCAGGTTAGTGAACGCCTTTATCCCTGCCGCTATGACATTCTTCGTCGTTTCCGAAGATATATTTACGGCAATCCGAAATTCCCCCGAATCATCCGGTTCCAGGAGGTTTGCTGTTATAAATTTGCTGTTGACTTCCACTCTATTGATTTTCAAGTCGTAGCCTTCGACTGGAATGATCCTCACGATCTGTTCCGGGATTTTTTCGCCTGGCTCGAACCCATCGAGCTCAATCCTTGATGGCTCATGGTTCGCTGTCACCACGATCTCTCCGGTTATTGTCAGCACAGCCTCCGGCTCTCGCCTGTCGTTGGTTGCAAGTCGGACGCTCTTGTCGGTCTCCCCACCCTCGAGAAGTTTGGTGTCGACCCTGACATCGATCGACATTTCCTCGCCCGGTGCCAGGTAATCCCGGTCCACATGGGCAACCGTACATCCACAGTCCCTGCTGATACCTTCTATCTTCAAGTGGTCATCCCCGGAGTTCCGGATCGTGAAGGTGTGATGAATCGTCTCGCCCCGATAGACTTTCCCGAAATCGTAGACCGGATCGATTGTTTCTATACGTGGCCCGATCCCCTCTTCACTCTCTTCCACCGCCAATACCTCAAAGAAAACGCCTGGAGAAAAAACTGCCAGGAACATTACGGTCGAAAAAAGAGAGAATAATCGATTTACCATCATCTTCAGGCTCCTTCCTAAAGCCTTGTCTCGAGATATCTCAATGCCTCTCGAATCTCAACTCTTTCGAGGACCTGGTCCAAAACAATTAGGAGCTCCTCTGTCGCGCGCCCATCTCGCGAAGAAACTAACTGAGATCATGATCGCTCAAATTAGGTACCAAAATAGTATTCATTATCTGTTAGACTCTGAACCATCATCCATCTTTTCCTGTATCGTTTTCATCCAGCTCCGGACGCGGTTCACCGTGAATGGATCCGGGTTTGTCTCCAGGAAAGACCCGTAGTGATTCAGAGCCTCTTTGTATTTGCCATCCCGAAAATAGACGTTCCCCAGGTAGAGGTGCATATCTTTCATCTCTGGATCCAACATCAGGGCCAATTCCCACTCTCGCGCGGCATCGCCGGATCTCCCGATGACGGAATGAACGTTCCCGATATTCGCGTGTGCCTGTGCGAGATCAGGGTTTATCTCGATTGCCTTTTCAAACATGGAAAAAGCCCTGTCATAATCCTCTCTCTGCCCATAGATCAGACCCATGTTATTATAAGCCTCCGCATGGTCCGGCTTCAGCTCTATCACCTTATCGAAGGAAACGAGCGCCATCTCCACCTCACCGGCCTGGGATGCTATGAGTCCCTTGGTATAATAAGCGCCAGCGTTATCCGGTTCAAGCTGCAGAGCCTTTTCGATCTCCTTCATTCCGAGGTCATTGAGTCCCTGGAGCCGGAAAACCTCGGCCAGATAACAGTGAGATTCGATGTTATCCGGATCGAGTTCGATGATCTTATCGAGAAAAAACCTGGCGCCGGCGAGTTGACCGGAGGTGATGAACGTGAGGGCCAAACGAAGATATTCCTCAGTGTACCGTTTCTTCTTGTACTCGGGAAACGCCTCTTTGGGATCGGAGCCTTCCACCGCATATACATCGAAATTCAAGACATCTTTTCCGCTGCCGCCGTATCCCAGGCTTCGCACTCTCTCGAGAAGAGATTCATCCATGATCCCAGGATCTATTCTCACGCCTCTGGAAGCCGTTTTCTCCAACCTTGCCAGCAGCTCGTCAAGCTTCCCTGCAAGATCGGCCTCTTCATCACTACGGTTGTGAACCTCATCACCGTCGTCATCGAGATCATAGAGCTCTGGGATTGGTGATCTGATATATTTCCAGTTGTCTACCCGGATCCCTTTGAGTATGCTCCATCCACGCTCCAGCCGGTTCGCATAGGTCTCCAGGTAAACAGGCCGCTCCACATCCTCTGTGCCGTTCTCGATCAGTGAGACCATGCTTTTCCCCGTTATTTCTGCCGGCGGTTCGATCCGGAATAACTCGAGGATGGTCGGGTAGATATCGATAAGGCGCACCGGCTCGTGGAAAACCTTTCCTCCAGCATGTCCCAGGGCGCCGCCAAGGATCAGCGGGACCCTGATAGTCGGCTCGTAAAGATAGACGCTGTGGGTGTCTTCATCTTTATCACCCAATCCCTCTCCATGATCCGACGTGAATACGATAAGGGTATTATCCATCAGGTCCAGCTCTCTCAATTTTTCGAGGAAAAGTCCGATCTGATGATCTGTATAAACAATTTCGGCGTCGTAGAATTCGACCTGTTTTGTAATAAACTCCCAGTATTCACCTGTATTTGTGTCAGGTACGAAGGGGGGTGGCGGGTCATAGGGAACGTGCGGGTCGAAATAGTGGATAAGCATGAAGAATCGATGCCTGTTGGACCCTTCAAGCCACTTTATCGCCGCATTCGTGACGTCTTTCGCCCTCCTCTGGGTCTTACTGTAAACAGGTTCCAGTGGGCGAAGTAATGGCTGGTGGAGCTCGAACCGAAAAGGAAAGTCAGATTCGTAGAGATCAAATCCCTGATCGATCCCGAAGACGGAATCGAGTAGAACAGCGCTGACAAAGGCTGCTGTCTCAAACCCTTCTGATGATAGGACCTCGGCCAGGGTCGTCACATCATCCGGGAGACGATACCCCTCGCTGAAGTGCACCCCGTGCTCATAGGGTGTGAGCGATGTCAGGATGGAAGATATAGAAGGTAACGTAATGGGGACATGAGAGACCGCTTCCTCGAAACGGATACCGTGCTCTGCCAGTCTATCGATATTGGGAGTATCGATCACACGGTAACCGTAACATCCCAGGTGATCATGCCTCAGTGTGTCGACAATGATCAGGATAACATTTTCCGGCCTATTTTTCGAGCCTGACGAACAGTTCAGGCCAAAGAGTGTAACTATGATCCCGCAGTAAAGAGCGAATTTTTTCATAAACCACATTAAACCCTGTAGCAAGGAGAGCAGACCCTCTAAGACAAGCAACTGATTATGATTGCATAAATTATAGCATATGTGTTTGAGAATAAAAAGATCTTTTGCCCCTGAAACCGACCCTTATCAACCTGAGTTGGGCAGAGGATCCGAGGCGATGAGGCAGAAACGCAGACCATATAAAGAGAGGGACCCCATCTCCAAGCTTCTCATGAAATGGAGTCCCTCTCTTTATCTCACCCTGAGCTGAGCGATTCTCTCAGAGAGCAGCAAATGCAAACAACAATGACTAGATCTAAGGTGTAATTTCAAAGCACCAGGGGCGACCTGAACCGCTACCGTCCCCAATGTCATCGGTCGTGTTGTGGAGCCCGAAGTCTCCCACACCGGCGAAACCGGCAAGATCGGTATCAGGTGCGGGGGGTACCGGGATCGGGGTCAAACCATCATAACGAGCCATCCATCCCCAATCGTAGGTGCCGGGCGTCAAGCCGCTGATACCTACTGCAACGTACCAGATTCCACCCGATGAAAGAGTCGTTGACAGAGTCACACCATCCATGGTTGTTCCAAGCAGGTCGGGAAGTGGCGGGAAAATCGAGCCATTTCCACAGGCTTGCCAGGCAAAAGCCAGGGAGACCTGTGTCGGATATGGACCCGCATTGTTACTGATAACGGTTTGGTGATCAATAATGACAGACGTACCGCCCGAGAACGCATACTGCTCTAACGTAAAGAGTGTGGGTGAAGACACCCCGGACGGTTGAGTGAAACCATCCATGGCGAAGTTGGCTGCGCCAGGACCTGGACCGGGTCCGCCAAGCGTGTTATCTCCTTTCTTGAAATTGTCGGCAAAATTGGTTGCAGCGTGGATGCTCACGTGCTCGACATTAAGCACCTGACCCGTGTAGTTCTCCCACGTGTCATCGCTCGAAGCTGCCTGTGCATTAACCGCAGAGACAAATACAGCAATTGCAATCAGCGCTGTGATCTTCTTCATTACGATCTCCTTTCAGATCAGAAGAGAGCATAGTAGAGTATCTCGACAAGGATTTGGTAATTTAGCCCCCAACCTGCAATACCAGGAACTTGATGAATGACAGATCATTCAGTTGCTAATAACCCACTTCGAATGTCACTTCATAGTAACTGATTTAATGCCCTGCCGTGTGCCTTTGAGTCATGAACATGAAATGAATAAAATTACTTACCCATTATAAAATAACGGCTGTCCCAATATCTGTAAGCATCCTCACACTATCAATCCACCTACAAATTACCCTATATGCTTTACCTACTATATAGGAGACTTTTACAGGGAGTCAAGTGCTTTATTCCCTACTATTCCCGCAGGCAAATCCCCCTATCGATTGCCTCTATCATCTCGCGGATTGCCCGATCAAGCCCAGCCATCACGGAACGACTGATGATTGAGTGCCCTATGTTGAGCTCTTCGATCTGGGGAATCGCGGCTACCTTGAAGACATTCTGATACGTGAGACCATGCCCGGCAAAGGTCTGCAATCCGATTTCAGCGGATAGCCGTGAAGTCTCTTCGAGTTCCTTTAGAGCGGTCTCCCAGTTCCCGGACAAATATCCCTCCGCATATCGGCCCGTGTGCAGTTCAACGGAATCTGCTCCCAGGTCTTTTGCCATCTCGACAGCTCCGGGCTCAGGGTCAACAAAGAGGCTGACAGAGATTCCCTTCTGCTTCAGTTCGCCTATTACACCTCTGAGACGGTCGGCTGTCCTCCCGAGATCCAGTCCACCCTCCGTGGTAATCTCCTCTCTCTTTTCGGGGACGAGCGTGGCCTGGTGCGGATGAATATCAAGTGCCAACATCAGCACCTCATCCGTCGCGGCCATCTCGAGGTTCAATGGTATTTTCGTTACCTCCCTGATCGTCCTGACATCTCGTTCCTGGATGTGGCGTCTGTCCTCTCGGAGATGGACTACGATGCTGTCAGCGCCAGCCTCCTCCGCGATGAGAGCGGCGTAAACCGGTTCAGGCTCCACGGTCTTCCTGGCTTCCCTTATCGTCGCGACATGGTCAACGTTTACGCCTAACCTGATCATCACTCTCCTCCTTTTTCACGTTCATATTTCTTCAATATCTGACACACGGCCTGACTGATGGAATATGGCCGGGTTTAGCTGCAAGCCGATAGAATGGGTGACTGTCTGTTCTGACCCGGTTATCGAAGGCCGCTCGAAGTGTTTGCTTTCGACATTGTGCCAGGCATCTGTGATCGGCTCGTGCTATAAATCATACAAAATACCAAATGCAGGTCAAGATGAAAAATAAATATAGGTTTACTAGTGGGTCCACAGCATTACCGTCCGGTGACATGGAGAGAGCGCTTGCTTCTTTCAAGATGGAGACATATATTAACCAACCCACACGTAGGTTTATGAGTTGCTTTACAGTCATAATGAGGATTTTTCAGGACATCCTCCATTTTGAAAAGGCTCTCGAGATGAATCATGATCTCAGTTAGTTTCTTCGCGAGATGGGCGCGTGTTTTCACTTTTACGCCGCTCCTCGTCGCCACATGCGCCGTCTCATGCACCAAAGATAAAGGGGATTCAGTCCCTCGGAACGTCCTCCTTATCGTGGTGGATACGCTGAGGCAGGACCACCTCGGATGTTACGGCTATGATCGAGGCGATTCGAAGACGATAGACGAGCTTGCCCGACGGGGAGTGATGTTTACCCGGGCCAGAAGCGCCGTTCCCCTGACACTCCCATCCTTTACCTCTATCTTCACCTCTACATACCCTGTCTTTCACAGGGTCAGGCAGAATGAAACCTACTCGATAAGCGATTCGGTGACGACCCTGGCCGAGGTATTCAGGGAGAAAGGATTCAAGACAAAGGCGGTTATCGGGAGCGCGGCTCTGGCAAGTCGTTATGGGCTCGACCAGGGATTCGATCACTATGATGACGAGTTCGAGAAGGCAGCAAAACCATCGGATCATATACCTCTTCAGCCGATTGAATACGGGCCCGTGTCGAAGCGACGCGCCCGGGAGGTAGTGAGGCTGGCAGTAGACTGGCTGGAGGAGAACTCGGCCGACCCCTTCTTCCTGTTCCTTCATTTCTTCGATCCCCACCTCCCGTTCGACACACCTGAGAAGCTCCCGAGGGAGGAGTACAGCGCAGAGGAACTCCCGGTCTGGGCCTATGACAGCGAGATAGCCAGTGTGGACAGGCAGCTCGGTGTCTTGATGTCATCCCTTGAAGAACTGGACCTCACAGAAAATACACTGGTCGTATTTACCGCTGACCACGGTGAAGGACTCATGGAGCACATGGAGGCCTCACACGGTTACTTGTTATACGACAGCACCATTCGTGTCCCCATGATCTTCTCCTGTCCGGGTATTTTACCGCAGGGAAAGGTCTTGGATGGGGCAGTTCGAACCATAGACCTGATGCCGACCCTGCTCGATATTTTCGGCCACGAACCGCCGGCCCGGATCCAGGGGATCAGCCTCAAGGAACAGATCCTGGGTGATGTCGGTCTTCCCGAGGTCGATTCTTATTTTGAGACCTATTATGGGAGATTATTTTTGGGGTGGAGCGTATTGAAAGGTGTAGAGTGGGACGAATGGAAATATATCCAGGCGCCGAAGCCGGAACTCTATAATCTCCAGGAGGACCCGGGTGAGACGGCGAATCTCATCGAGGAGAGACCCGAAATCGCGTCATCGATGAGAGAGAGACTCAACACCCTCATATCTACGCATTCGAATCCTTCGGCGGAGGTAGCCAAATCCATACCGATGGACTCTGAACAAAAGGAAGTCCTTGAGAGCCTGGGATATTTTACAGAGCTGGTTGAAGTCGAAGAACCCGATTCCCTGTTGCCAGATCCCAAGGATATGATGGAAGAGTACAGCCGCAGACAGATCATTCTTGCCCGAATTAGACGCGCCTGCGACCTAATCAAGAGGGGAAGGTATAACGAAAGCCTTCAATTTATCGAAGGAATAAAAGATGCCGGGGATCGGCAATGGATGGTCCACTACCATCTTGCACAGGCTTATATAGGCAGGTCGGAACTCAATCGAGCGGAAAAAGAACTTCACGCGGCCTTGGACCTGGCACCGGTCGGTAACGATCGCGTTCAGATACGAGAGACTATGAGATATCTCGAGGAAGTACGATGAGGGAAGATTCGAAGATTGTTCCCGTTTGATTCCAGGGTACTCTCGGAGTAGAGTCTAAGATGTACAGCAGCAAGTGCTGTGCGACCTACAGAATGTCTTTATTGTATCTGCTCAACAGATCCCGCATACACTCTATTCTTTCTTCGTCAATATCACCTATCTCTCTGACAAGATCAACCGTATGGGAAGCCATTGCAATAAAGAGGGAGAGGTCGCCAGGGCGGTTTTCTGCGATCGCCTCGAGCTGGATCTTCAATGTGCGCACATCACCCCTGACGATCGGACCGGTAAGGGCCTTACGGATCCCTATTCTATCTATCCCATCGACTACACTTTTTAACATCGGCTTGAGTGCCCCGGTTGCCTCTTCCTCGTTCAGCCCCGTATCCATCATCATATTCACGGCAGACCGGAAAAGAGTGATCATGTAATTGCTCGCCATTGCCGCGGAGGCATGGTACAGCCCACGGTCACCACCCGGCAATTCGAAGGATTTTCCACCTATCGCCTTGATCAGGTCCTTTCCGATCGAAATGGCCCTCTCGTCCCCTTCTACCGAGAAGCAGGATCGTGGTAGAGATTCCAAACCTGCCTCTACCGTGGGAATAGTCTGCAATGGATGAATCGTTCCGGTAATTGCCCCGCTTCTCCTCAAGGAATAGAGTATCGAGGAATCAGCGGCACCACTGCAGTGATAGACGGCAGTTCCTTCGATGAGCCTTCCAGATTCCGCCAGTTCACCGGCAACCTCTTCGATCGCCAGGTCCTGAGTGGTAATAAAAACAACATTTGCCCCCGAGACCTCACCGGGTATCGGTCCATGATAAATCGGCGTTTGAATCCATCTCTCCGCCTCCTGTACCGATACTGCCCCTCGACCCCACACACCTATAATTTTTATTCCAGCCTTTTCGAAGAGGAGACATAGGGTCAAACCAAGTTTACCAGGGCCAAAAAAGAAAAGCTCCGGGGGACTTTTGTTCATGGTCTCTCCCCTATCCTACACGGATCCCCTTTATGCCATCCTTCAGCAATCTGTCTCTTACTTCTCTTTCCATCTTCACCCTGACCTTCATCTCTCCATCGTTCATAGACTTTTCCAGGACCTCACCCGCGGAATAGAGCCTGGCAAGAGCACGTGAATCGATGACAGGAAAGGAAAATTCCATCAGGAGATCATCCTTCCTCATCTCTTTGCATATTGCCTCTTTCAGCTCCTCGATACCGGTTCCTTTTGTGGCCGAGGTAAAGACCCCATCTGGATAATGCAGCCTCACCCCCTCCTCCATCTGCACACTGTCGGTTCGGTCAATTTTGTTGAATATCCGGATTATCGGTTTTTCTTTTATTCCAAGATCCACGAGCACCTCTTCCACGACACTGACATGATCGAAGATCCCGCTCGATGATATATCTATGACATGAAGCAGGAGGTCAGCTTCAATGACTTCCTCCAGAGTGGCTCGAAATGAGGCAATAAGATGATGCGGAAGTTTCCGGATAAAACCAACGGTATCCGTGATCAACACGACTCGCGATGAGTCTACATCAACGTTTCTTGTACGGGCGTCGAGCGTCTCGAATAGACGATCCCCCGTTGCGACGTGGCTGTCGGTCAGGAGATTGAAGAGGGTCGACTTTCCTGCATTCGTGTAACCTACCATTGCCACGTTGTATCCCCTTGAACGGTGTCGTCTCTGCTCTCTTCTCCTCCTTTTGACAACTTTCAACTGTCTGCTGAGGTACCCTATCCTCTTCCGGATAACACGCCTGTCCACCTCGAGCTGGGTCTCTCCCGGTCCTCTCAACCCGATACCTCCCCTGATCCTCGAAAGATGTTCCCACATCCGCGTCAGACGTGGCAGGAGATACTGGAGTTGAGCCAGCTCGACCTGGAGCCTGGCCTGAGCCGTTCTCGCCCGAAGGGCAAAGATATCGAGGATGAGTTCACTCCTGTCCAGTACTCTTTTCCCAATACACTTCTCGAGGTTCTTGTCCTGCGTGGGGCTCAGATCGTCATCGAAGATCACAAGGTCTCCCTCTCCCTCCTCGACGGCACCTTTGATCTCATCGACCTTTCCTCTCCCGACGTAATAAGCAGGTTCAGCCTGCTTCCTGTGCTGGGTAATCTTCCCCATCACCTCTCCACCGGCAGACTCGACCAGCCTCCCCAGCTCCTCCAGTGATTCCTCGACCTCCCATAGAGAATCAGAAGGGGTGATCAGTTTGACCAGGAGAGCTCTTTCTCTCTTTTTCTCCAGGGCAACGTTTTTCATATCTCTCCATACCAACTAATCTCATTAAAATTCTTTCCGTCTGGTGATACGGCGCCTTTTGAGCCAGCTCTTGGTTCCGTAAACGACCCTCTGGACAGGATGGAAAAGTGTAAAGAACCTCCTAAACTTCGGGTCGAGAAACCGATAATCTATCTCGTAAATATCTCCCGTTAGTATCCCGCGTTCTTCCAGTTCTTTATGCAGTGGAGTCCCCGCGAAGACCTGGAGTTTCGAGAGTGGATCGACGTAGGATCCAAGGCGTTTCTTCATCGGATATACTCTTTCCACGATAAACCTGATGTTAGTGAAGAACTCATCCAGTGTAGTCTCCGGTTCCATGGTGATAAAACCCACCCCGGTCCGGATGTTGAGTTTGTCGAGGATATCCAGTGCCTCGAGATTCTCTTCAAGGGTTACACCCTTTTTCATAGCTTCGAGTGAACTGGGGACAGCGGACTCGATACCGACAAAAACCTCTTTCAAACCTGCCTTTTTCAAAAGTCGGAAAATATCCTCATCCACGTTTTCAGCCCTGCACTCGATCCGATACTCCATGTCCAGTCCCCTGGTAAGGATCCCCTCCGCTAATTCCTCGACCCTCCTTCTTCCAGCCCTTCCAGGACCAAAAAAGTTGGCGTCCTCGAATCGGACCCGTTTCATGTCATATGTCTCTAAAAGCATCTGAAGTTCATCCAGGATGTTTTCCGGTCCTCTCCCCCTCCAGGCAGGTCCCTTCGATTTCCGATAGAAGGCACTGATACTACAGTACGAACAGATTGCATAACACCCCCGGCTTGCGAGGAGCGGGATACATCCTCCCCTTTCAAAGGCCAATGGCAGCTCATCCCTTGCAGGATAAGGGAGACTGTCGAGATCTTCGATAAGCGGCCTTGCTCGATTTTCGACTATCTCTCCACTCTGATCCCTGAAGCTCAATCCGTCGACACCGTGAAGATCTTCTCCCCTTTCGAGTCGCCGAATCAGCTCCAGTAAAGACTCTTCTCCCTCTCCCCTGACAACGGAATCGATTTCCGGCATATCTTCCATCAACTGCCGATAGGCCAGTGTAGGGAAATAGCCTCCAACGGACACATGGGCATCGAGCCCCCTTTTCCTCAGGATTTTGAGTATTGAGAGTCCTTCTCTCGCCGCCCCCTGGTATATGACGGTCACTCCGAGGATCCTGAAATCTCTTTTCATGATCTCCCGGGCAAGTCTCCGGTGGGACATCCCCCGGATACTGGCATCCAGTATCTCGACCGTGTGACCGTTCGACCTGATATAAGAAGCTATATAGCCGAGGCCGAGGTTCTCCTGGATCGGTTCTTCCAGCAGATGATAGCGGGGATTAATTAACAGAAGGTCGACCATCATGCGGGACTCTCAGAGGTCGAAACCATTACGATGCGCGGTGTTTCCTCACCTTTTATCTTTTCACGCGACATTTCTATCTTCAAGACCACCTCGACCACCCTTGGATCGAACTGGTACCCTGCATACCGCTGTAACTCGTCAATTGCCTGCTGGTGACTCAAGGCTTTTCGATAGGGTCGGTCGGTCGTCATTGCGTCGTAAGCGTCGGATACCATGATGATCCGTGATCCAAGAGGGATGTCTTCCCCCTTCAGGCCGTCAGGATATCCGCTGCCACCGTAAGATTCATGGTGATGCCGTATGATCTTCTCGATCTCTCCCCTCAAAAAACTGATGTGTGAAACGAGGTCGGCGCTGAGGACCGGATGCTCTTGAATTACCTTGTATTCCTCATCCGTCAGTTTTGCTGGTTTCCTGATCAGTTCATGGTAATCTCCCCCTATCTTCCCCACATCGTGCAGTATGGCACCGATCTCGATTTTCTCTACCTCTGAGTACGGTAGATTCATGGCGCTGGCCAGCTCTCTCGCATAGATCGAAACCCTCTCGGAATGTCCGGAAGTGTAAGGATCATTCGCCTCGATCCCTTTCACCAGTGCAAGTACCGTCTCCTTGTAAGTCTGCTTGAGCTTAACGTAATGAAGATATGCCTGGCGAATCATCATCAACGGCAAGAAGAGCAGGATGATCCCCCATTCGTTCATTTTCTGGAAGAGATACAGCATCAGTAGAAGGAGGGGAAGTGATGCAACCGTGTAAAACAACTGCCAGCGACAGTTATCATACCATACCCTGAAAGGCGAGTCATTTTCATAGAAACCTATCGCACACGAGACCGCCAGAGAGTTAATTACAAAATAGGTCATGACCATCATAAGGAGGGGAAATATGACGCCCGGGAAATTGAGGGTACCGAATTGCCCTCCGGTCAAAGAGAATACGATTCCCGCACAGAAGACGGAGAGAGAGATCTGAAGAATGTTATGAAAATATTTGACGAAGCTTTTATGGAGGCTGACCTTATCGTAAAGGAAATACGTCAACCCGCAGATCAACATGGTCCAGAACGGGCCAAAATTAAAGATAGAGGTAAAAAAGACGAGAGATGTCACAGATAATGTCGATCCGCCAGTTGGAAGGTCGATAGAGAGGAAAAATGAAACCAGGCTGAGGAGGAAGATAACCCCAAGGCTGATTAAAAACCTCTCGAGGCTTAGATATTCCGGGTAAATCGCATAATATCTGTACGAGTAAAAATACGCAAAAGCGGTGATGACAGCAATGAACCCATAATATGTTTTGAACCTCCTGTTCAAAGTACGTACAGCCCCCTGTTAATAGGGCTGACACCCGAATAAAGTCTTTACCACGCGTTCGTGCCACTATGGCCCAGGACAATAAGAACCATAATTACTTTCGAAATGGCACTGAAAAACTTACACAACATGAGCGATTCACCTCCTTCATGAAATGGATTGGACCCGATTCAACTCAAAGGGTCCGGTGTTCGCTCATCTTCTCTCGTGCCGCTTCGCTCAATTGAAACAGCTTGGGCTATTCGAGTGTCAGCCGAATATTGTATTATTATACTTTTCTTTCCCTATATAAAATAACAAGCTTACGCAAAGTCTTCAACCCTTCTCAGTAAGCAGATAGTAATCAGTAGTAAGTAGTTACAATATTCTAACTAACTATACAAATAAGATTCATATTGGGTTAAAGACAACTCCTTAATTGATTTTATTAAGCACATAACAGGTGACACTGAAAATCAATATTGGTAACAAAAACTGTTAACCGCTACCTCCTACCTGCTCACTTTGCTGACATGAACCCAGGAATCGATTCAATGCCTTCAAGGTCGCCAGCGCGGCGGCCCGGTTCCTGTCATCCTGCAGGAAGGAAGTCCCGACCAGAGAAATCGTCGTATTCTGTGAAACCACCCCGATCACGACGAGGACGAGTGGAGAATTGACCTCGTCGATTATCTTGAGTTCTTCCAGTGTAAAAGCCTTCTCACCCTTCAGATACTCCTCCAGCGCGGATAGGACTGCTTTTGAACTTATCTTCATCTGGTTCACCACCGTATTCGTACCCTCACTGACACCCCGGTAAATATGACCCTCATTCGCCATGATGACTTCAGCTCTGCATTTCAAATTCCCGCTGGTTACAACTTCGAACCGATCGAACCTCAGACGCGGCTCTTCCTGACCCTTATCATTCTGGCCGACTTCCTCACGGGTCGTGTTACCAAAATCAATATCAATCGATCCCTTTTTCTCGTTTTCCGGTTTTCTCAACTGGGCCACGCTGATCCTCTTGTGATCGACTTCGATGTTAAAACCGGAGAGGAGCGCTGATTCCACGTCACGAACGATCTGTTTCGGCGCCCTGTTGTGATCGGTCAGCATATGTATCTCCGAAATATCGCCATCGGCACCGGTATTTATTCTGGCAGATAATACCCCGGGCAGATTACTCAACAGGCGTTCTGCAAGAGTGAAAGAATCGGAAGGACGATTCTGATTAGAACCCATTTGTCTTCCTCTGTTTCAGGACCTTTAGGCAGATCAACATACTCCTATATCGGAAGACCTGGTGTTTTGGGGATGGAAGGTGTTTGTAATCGACGTTAAATATATCAATTCTAACATCTCTTGTAAAGTTATTTGTCAGGGTCTTACAGGTCAAAGAGTTACAGCCACCCATTGCCTGAACTTAAAAAGGATGAGATTAGACTGTCCTCGAGCCTTAGTGGTCCACTAAGACAACCGGTCTGTCCCCTCAGGCAGAGATGAGAGTCTTTTTTTTATCTCCGCCCATTTTATCAGTCGCTTTTTTACAGACCTTTCATAACCGAGATCACCGGGGCGATAGAATTTTCTCCCAGCCAGTCTCTCCGGTAGATATTCCTGATTGACGATTTTGTTCCCTGCGTCATGAGGATATCTGTACCCCTTACCAAATCCAAGGTCCTTCATCAGGCGAGTGGGGGCATTTCTCAACTCGAGGGGGACCGGATCATTCGGTTTCTCCCTTATCATCTTCCTCGCCGCGGAATATGCCTTATATATAGAATTACTTTTCGGAGCGGTGGCGAGATATACCGCTGCTTCGGCGAGGGCGAGTTCACCCTCTGGGAGTCCTATGAAATGAAACGCGTCCCTGGCAGCCACGGCGATAACCAGGGCGTTCGGATCGGCAAGACCAATATCCTCGGAGGCGAACCGGACCATCCTCCTGGCGATATAAAGAGGATCCTCTCCGGCTTCGAGCATCCTGGCCAGCCAGTAGAGAGAAGCATCAGGGTCACTTCCACGAAGGCTTTTGTGAAGTGCAGAGATAAGGTTGTAATGCTCCTCGCCCCCTTTGTCATAATGAAGGTGCTTTCGCTGTAACGCTTCCTTAACCGTTGTAAAGGTCAAGGTTTTCTCTCCCTCGGGCAATAACATGGACGATAGTTCGAGCAGGTTGAGGGCGCGACGGGCATCGCCATCTGCCGACGTAATGATCAAGTCTAACGCATCCTTCTCAGGTTTCAACCCGAGTTTTCCAAGACCTCTCTCTTCATCTTCGAGAGCCCTTCTGGTCAGGAGTTCGATTTCTTCTATCGAGAGGGGTTGTAAGACGAAGACCCTCGAACGAGACAGGAGTGGGGAGTTTACCTCGAAGGAAGGATTTTCAGTCGTAGCACCAACGAGGATGATCGTTCCCTCTTCGACATGAGGCAGGAAGGCATCCTGCTGGGACTTGTTGAAACGGTGGATTTCATCACAGAAAAGGATGGTCCTTCTCTTACTCAGCGCAAGCCTTTCCTTAGACCCCCTCACAACATCTCGGATGTCCTTTATACCGGATGTAACTGCACTGAATGATACGAAACCCGATCCCGTCTTCTCCGCTATGATCGTAGCGATTGTGGTTTTCCCACTGCCTGGCGGTCCCCACAGAATCAGGGAACTCAAAGCGCCCTTCTCGATCATTTGCCTGAGGACCTTCCCTTTACCCATGATATGTTCCTGTCCCACGAATTCACTAAGGGAACGTGGTCTCATTCGGTACGCAAGGGGAACGGCAGTTTTGTCCTCTCCCGCTTCTTCCTCTGAACCAAAAAGTCCTCTTTCTGCTTGATCGTCTATCATAACATCATCCAATTTTACCACTCACTGATCGGTATCGGGGAGATAACTTCATAGCCTGAGGATCTCATCACTCTCGAACCTACGGAGGTCGTTTTCTGTTCCATCCGTCACGATCTTTCTCCTTCCATGATCCCCAACCAGATTCCCTATTCTTTCGGCTCTTACACCAGCTGCCTTCAGCGTATCGACAAGTTCTTCCGTATTTTCCTCCATTACGGCTATCAGCAAAGACCCCGAAGCGATCAAGCCCAATGGATCGAGTCCGTACCTCTCGCACAGAACCTTTGTTTCCGGAAAGACCGGGATCGAATCCCGCTCGATCACGAAGCCAGTACACGCAGCGTCCGCCAGTTCATGCAGCGCGGTGGAAAGCCCCCCTTCGGTCGGATCATGCATCGCTCGGACACCGGGTACGCGAGACGCTATCTTTGCCTCCGGTAACACGCTTATCCCTGGGTCTTTGAGAAAACCTGCACACCTGCTCACGAATTCCTCTCCCCATCCCTCGAGCACTTCCCGCCGTTTCTCCCTGCCGATGATAGATGTCCCCTCGATCGCTATTCCCTTTGTGAGTACGACCGAATCACCGGGACGAGATAAGGATGCCTGAAAGGTTCTATCAGCCATGGCCTGACCCAGCATCGTGCCGATGGCGACGATCCTCGTGACGGCATCTGTAACCTCGGTATGGCCTCCGCAGAATGAGACAGAAAGCTCTTCACAGGCCTCACGGATCCCCTCGAATACCGTTTCCACTACCTGCCGGTTCACCTCTCCCACCGGAAAAAGAAGTGTGACGAGGAACCAAGCCGGTTCACCTCCCATCGCGGCAAGGTCATTCGCGTTGATGTTTACCACGTAATAGCCCAAATCTTCCGTGACGAAAGTGACCGGGTCGGTCTTGGCAAACAGGAGCTCTCCCGCGACGCGAAGTAGTGTGGCGTCGATACCCGTAGCCGGACCCTCGATGACCGATTCATCCTGCGAAGTGTAATGTCTCAGAAGATCATCGAGAAGGTCATATGGCAGTTTGCCTGGTTGAAGGATATCGGGCATTTTCTTTTTATCGTGAAGATTAACGAGTTAACTTGAACCTAAGTTGAGCGATTCTGTCGGGAAGACTCCTGTAAAAGTAACGCGTCCCTTTATAATTTAACATATGATATTGGATCCGTGAAACCTGCCTCGCGAAAACCTTTGAGCCTCAAAACACAACTCTCACACCGCCCGCAGGCGAGGTCGGTCCTGTCATAGCAAGACCAGGTCAGCTGGAGGGGTGCCTTCAATTCGATACCCATCCTGACGATTTCACTCTTCTGTATCTCCACGAGGGGTGCAACAATCCTGATATCCGCCGATCTTGTGCCCAGTTCAACTACTCTATCGAAGGCCTCGAAATACCTTTTGCGGCAGTCCGGATAGCCGGTACTGTCACTCTCCACAGCCCCGATAAAGATCTTTTTGACATCCAGCACTTCAGCCCATGAGACCGCGATGCTCAAAAACAGGGTGTTCCTGAAAGGAACGTAAGTAGAAGGGATCTCACCCTGAACAGATTCACCCCGCTCGATAGACATCGATTCGTCGGTCAGACTGGAGCCTCCAAGTTCACCAAGACAGGAGAGGTCCGCAACCATCTTCACCTGAACACCGTAATGGCAGGCAATCGCCTCAAAGGCTTCTTTCTCACGTTCAGCCGTACGCTGTCCATAGGTACAGTGAAGAAGTGCCGGCTCATGATCACGGGCAGCGACCGCCGTCGCAACGCAACTGTCCAGACCCCCACTGACCAATACGATTGCTCTCTCTAGTCCCAAATTGCTCTACCTCTTCGAGTCATGCCCACCTGAAATATATATGCTGAGGGGCTACGGCAGCCCGATGATCTTGTGTATCTGGAGATTGAGTCGAGCATCGATCCCATCTTCGAGAATCCAACCAACCAGTACTTCCGGTTCGAGTTGCCCGTGAACGGGAGAGAAGAGTATACCGGGTTTCCCGGAACCCGGGCCTGGACGATCTTTCACCTCGAAGCCATGATCCTGAAGAAATGAGATGCTCCAGAGGTAATCGTTCTGATCCATGATAACGAACTTCAACCTGTCTTTGGAATCAAGAGATCCGAGGTTGGAATCGAGATGTGTCCCAACTTCACCGCTGCCGGGACACTTGACATCCACTACCTTGACGACCCCTTCAGACAGGGAAGAAAGGTCATAAGCCCCGTTTGTCTCCAGAACGACCCGGTAACCTCTGGCGTGGAGTTCCCTGATCAGCACCGGGGCCTCTTCCTGACACATCGGTTCACCACCTGTCACGAGGATAATCGATGGTCCATAGCTGGTCATCTCTTTGACGATTCGATCTACGGGAATCTCACTATTACTCGGGGAACCAGCATCAAGGGCGTACTGAGTATCACAGTATAGGCATCGGAGGTTGCAGCCGGCAAGCCGGATAATGACGCAAGGTGAGCCCTGATATGGCAACTCACCCATAATGGACTTGAAAATTTCTGAGACCTTCAATGTGCCCATTTGTCATTTCCGCTCAAGAACACTGATCCCCGAAAAAACAGTATTGCCTCCGGTGACCATACTGCATATACCCTGAAAAGATTAATAAGGCCCGCCGAAGAGCGAGCCCTGCACTAGTGTCATGTCATGCAGAAAGGAGTTTCGTAGAATGGCTGCAACAACAATGAGGGGTAACTACTCGTGATAAGACGCCCAGTCGTTATCGGTCTCTTCCACCCGAACCTCTGCTATATCAACACCTTCAGGAATTTCCGTTTTCATCCTATGGTACAGATGCCTCGCGATACTCTCTGCTGTCGGGTTGATATCGCTGAACGGATCCAGGTCGTTCAGGTGCCTGTGGTCAAGCTCACCTACGACTCTATTTAATCCCTCTCGGAGCACCCTGAAATCGACGCCTATCCCCAGTTCGTCTAAGTCCATAACGGCCACGATAACCGTCACTCCCCAGTTGTGTCCATGGATCCGCGCGCAGTCACCCTCATATCCCCTGAGCTCGTGAGACGAGGAGAATGATGAATGGACACTGATTTCATACACCAGATTTCTCCCCCTTGTTTGCTCTTCTCATCTATTGACTCTTTCCCTCATTTCCTTCCAGTGTGACAGACACAACCTTTGAGATCCCTGGCTCTTCCATAGTTACACCATAAAGGCAATTAGCGGCGCTCATCGTTTTCTTGTTGTGGGTGATGATAATGAATTGGGTCTCACTGCTGAACCTGGCAAGCATATCCAGCAACTTGTCGACGTTGGCATCATCGAGGGCGGCATCCGCCTCATCCAGAATACAGAAAGGGCTTGGCTTTACCAGATATATTGCAAACAAAAGTGCCAACGCCGTCAGGGACCTTTCACCGCCCGATAGAAGGTCTATAGATCCCAGCTTCTTTCCAAACGGTTGGGCTACCATGTCGATATCCGCTTCGAGTGGGTCGTCTCCCCCGTTCATGATCAGGTCCGCTCTCCCCCCCCTGAAGAGGACCCGGAAGGTTTCCCGGAAATTCTCCCTGACAAGATCAAACGTTTCCAGGAACCTTTCTCTTGCCGTTCGATTGATCTTTCTGATGGTCGCTTCGAGAGATTCCTTCCCCTTTTCGAGGTCATCCCGCTGCTCACTAAGAATCCCGAATCTCTCCTCTTCCCTCTCGTATTCCTCTAACGCGACGAAGTTCACGAAACCGAGGTTATTGATTTTTCTTTTTATATCATGGAGCTCTTCTTTCAACTCCGAAAGCGGTCGGTCTTCCTCTTTCACTGATGATTTCAAGTCTGATAACTTCATGTTGTACTTCTCTTTGATCCTCTCCTGCAGCGACACGATCCTGTTTTTCAGGTCATTCTTTTCGAGTTCAAGCCTCTGTATCTCAGAAACCCTTGTGTCTATTTCTCCCCTCAATCTGCCAACGACTTCTTCCGCCCTATCAAGCTCTGTCCTTATCATCCGGATCTCATTTTCATTCCCCAACAAATCCTTTTCGAGATCTTCAGTCCCCGAAGAGACCTCTTTCCTCTTATCATCCAACCGTGTCTGTTCGCCTTCGAGCTCTGTAAGTTCAGCTTCCAGATTGGTCTTTTCCTCCCCAAGGCGATGCAGCATTTCTGTTCGGCCTCTCAACTCTCCCTCCACTCTCTCCACCCTCTTCTCATTCTCGGAAATGAGGGAACGAAGAGTTGCTTCTTCCACCCTCAGCTTTTCGATCTCCTGATCGAAAGAACTTTTTCTATCCCGGAGACGGTTCAGGATTTCGTCTTGAGTCTCATCACCTGAGATATCGGCAGCTCCCTCGACATGGGAGAGTGCCTCACGGAGGTCTCGTAACTCCTGTTCTCTGGTGTCGCGAAGCAGTAAAACCTTCCGCAACTCCTCTTCGAAATGTTTGATCTCCCCCTGAAGGAGATCGCTCTCCCTCTCGAGACCAACCAGAGTGACTTCCTTCTCTTTCAGGACCTCCATCTCCTCTGTCGACTTGTGTTGAAGTTTCCTGTGCTCTTCTTCCGCTCCCCTGAGGATTCGATTCAACTTCTGACAATCAACCTCCACCTTTTCAATCGCCCTTTTCAGATTTGCCGCCTCAACTTCAAGCTCCTCGATCCTTTTTGACCGCTGGAGCAGGAGGGGTCGATTATCGCTATCGCTGCCGCCCCAGAGGACCACATCGTCCCTCAAAAGACTCCCGTCGAGTGAAACGATCCTGGCTGGACCCTTAAAATATTCTTCCACTTCTTCCCTGGTCATCGGAGGGGGCACGATCCAGAGATCACCGAGAAGTAGATCCTTTAACGACTGAAATCTTGTGTCACAGGTCACGACATCGACACCGGAAGCAATGACCCATGAGGGAGGCTTAGTGATTTTCCTGCCATCCAGTTTATCGATCATCTGAAGGGACAGGAAGTAGGCCAGGCCTTTCCCTTTCAGCCTCAAGTAATTTATGGCTTCCAGGGCGGACTGATTGTCTTCTACAACGATCATCTTCAGGAATTGTCCAAGACCCGACTCGACAGCACGTGAAAATTGGTCGTCTATTTCGAGTATCTCCGCCAGAGGACCGTGTATTCCAGGAAGTTTTTCCTTTGCCCGCATGATAGAAACCACTCCCCGGGGATATCCCTCATACTCTTCTTTCCACTTCGACTCCATCTCCAGCTGCGCCATAATGTTGTTAAACTGAAGCTGTTGTCTTTCGATCTCGTTATCTGAAAATTCTCTCCGCTTGAAAACTTTATCTTTCAGACGGGACAGTTTGTCGAGCCTTACCGACATCGTTTCGACGATAGTTTTGAGCTCGGCTATCTCCTCTGTGAAAGTGCCTTTCTCGCCGACTTTTTCCTTGATCTTCCACCTTTTCCCGCCGAGCTGCCGCTCCAGCTGTTCCTGTCTCTCCAGTAGGGAGATCCTCTCGCCCTCGATAGTGTTGATCTTTGCCTTGATCTCTGCCAATGTCTCAAGCCTTTTCAGGCGATTATCTTCTCCCGCTTTGTATTTTTCCTCTTCCTTTGCAATCGCGGCTCCAATCGCTACCCTCTCTGCTTTATGGCTCTCGAGGCGATTCGAAATCTCCGTCAACCTGGCCGATTCTTCCTCTCTCTCAACCTCCAGTGCCTTCAGTTCTCCTTCCAGCTCCTCCTTTGACCGGGTCGCCTCCCCAATCTCGAGATCCACCCGATCCATCCTCTCCCGTCGATGGAGCGTTCTCTCCCGGATGACAACAAGCCTTTCATCCAATTCCTTGACTTCGAGCATATGGCCCCTGAGGTCTTCCCTGATCTTATCGAGATTCTGCTCTCTTGACACCAGCGCCGTTTTCCCCTCTCGCAAATTCACCTCCAGGCCATGGATCTTCGCGAAAGCATCTTTTCTTTCCTCCTCCAGTGCCTCCAAGTGGACCCGGACAGATTCCTCTCTTCCGCTCAGTTCATCAAATTCAGTCCTGGTAAGGAAAATCTCGATCTCCTTCTCCCGTGCTTTATACGCGGTGTACCGTCGAGCTTTGCCTACGTGTCTTTTCAAGCCCCTGACCGATCGTTCTACTTCATCCACAAGGACCTGAATCTGCTCGAGGTCTATGCGAGTTCTTTCCAGCTTTTTTAATGCCTGTCTCCTTCTCTCCTTGTATTTTACGATTCCGGCCGCTTCCTCAAGGATTCTACGACGCTCCCCAGTCTTTCCGTTCAATATCTCGTCGATCATCTTCTGCTCTATCAGAGAATACGCGTCTCTGCCAATTCCCAGATCGAGAATCAGATCGACTACATCTTTCAATCGACATGCCGTGTTGTTGATCAGATACTCACTATCACCGGATCGAAACAGCTTCCGGGTTATCGTCACTTCTTCGTATGGGAGAGCGGAGGCACCATTGCTGTTGTCAAAAGAAAGGGAAACTTCGGTCATATTGAGAGGCTTCCTGTGTTGAGTACCCTTGAAGATCGTGTCATCCATCCGCTTTCCACGAAGAACACGTGGGTTCTGCTCTCCCATTACCCACCTTATCGCGTCGGCAATATTACTCTTCCCACAGCCATTGGGACCAACTATCGCGGTAATCCCCGATACAAAATCGAGATTAATTTTCCTGTAAAACGATTTAAACCCACAAAGTCCGATAGATTTTAAGATCATAAATGAAGGCCTCTCCGATTGACCAACTCGCCCTCCAACCCATGCTCTTTCAGTATATCTACAAAAAATCCAGCCTGTCCTGCATCCTCAAATGCTCCTGTATAAAGGAAATAGCCTTTGTCCTCTCCGTCTGATACCAGGATGTAAGTGTCCAGCCCGAGCTTTTCAACATTCGCAGAAGCTTCCTCCGCTTCACCGATGGACCCAAATCCGCCAAGTAGAAAGGCCAACGACGACTCTATGACCCTTCCCTCCTGGAAACCGCTTCCTGCGATGACTTCCTGAAGGCTTTCCCTGGCTTCCGCCTCATCACTGTACTGACCCAACATCAAGCGTGTCCACCGGCCTTGACCAGGTATCTCAACAGGAACAAGGTAAGCCTCAAAACCGGCGCTAATAAGCTCATCCCTAGCCCTTGCCGCGGTTGACGTCTCCCTGAACGAGGCCAGGACAAGTGAATATGGGACATTGCTTGTTCCGGACAGGAAATCACCATGCATTATTCCCGACTCCACTTCCGGTACTTGAACTTCCTCGTCTTCCGGTCTACTTGCCCCCTCACCCGGAATCGCTTCAGCAGGAGTCTCGTCGGCTTCGAATTCCCCGACCTGAACATCGTCGGAATATCCACCCCAGTTGTACAGGACCCACAGGACGAGCAGCCCGAATAAACTCCCCAGAAGAACCAACCAGAGCTTCCTCTTCGTACCTCCCTCTTCGTAATCATCAATGATATCGGGTTTGCCCCAATCACCTTCATCGCCTGCAGGTTCCTCGACAATCTCCTCTAATTCTTTCTCTTCTTCGATGATTTCACCCTCCACTATCTTATCTCCGGCACTCTCTCCACCTGCAGTTTCGTCAACCTTTTCCCCCTCGACTCTTTCCTCCTGGACGATTTCACCCTCAACAATCTTATCCTCCCCTCCCTCTTCCGTCGCACCATCACCCCCCAGATCCTCTTCAACTGCATCCTCCCCTCTATCCGTACCCCCTCCGACCTCTCCTTCATATACAGGTCTGTCTCCCTCTGGTCCCAAGCCGGTCCTTTCCTCACCCTCAAAACTTAAATGCCGGCTTTCAACGACAGGAACTCCCTCCTCTACCGGTGCTCCTGCTTCCTCAGACACCTCATCGCCAGCTTCAACGTCCTCTTCAAACGATATCGACTCCATCTTCCGAAATGGATATTCCATCGGGTTGGTCCATATCACGCCGACAACTTCCGATCGTTTTTTAACCCTCTTGAGTTCCTTTTTGACCAATCTGTCAACCCTCTCCCCACTCGAGAAGAGAAGGAGCGTACCATCAACTTCCGACATCAGTTCGCTCAGATCAAAACTTTTCCCGGAACCCGTATAGATCAAGCCGACGATCCCGGGAGGTATCAACTCATCCAGTGTATTGCTCCACCCCAAGATGGAAAGGATCTCATCAGGACCTTTCAGTGGCTCACCCGAAGGTACAAACTTTAACTCGGGAACACCTGTCTCTCTGGTAATATCCCCGGGCTCGATTCCTTTCAGTAGATATTCGGCCATTCCCGGGGTTCGTTCGACATGAAAGACATCATGAAGTTCTGATCCCTGGAGGTCCAGGTCGAGGAGATAGGTGACAATATCCTCCGAAGCCAGTGTTATGGCAAGGTTGGCGGCGACGCGGTTTGCGATAGCTGGCTCGCAGTTCACGTTCATGAAAAGAAGACGAAAGAGAGGAATATCTCTTGCCGTAAAAAGGCGGTAAAACATCTTGGTATATGGCTCCACAAGTCGTGACTCCGTAGATTCTACAATGAGGGGCAGTTCTCGAGGTGTCCCTTCTCCTCCTGCAGGGACGTAAACCTCAAAGAAGGCTGCCTGAGGAAACATCTTCCACAAAAGCCTCATCCCTTCACCACCCATAAAGATCCTCTTTCTCGGTCTGCGCAGGGGGTTTTGCATGGCTCTCAACCTCTTTTCTGAAATTGGTTGTCTTGAAATTGGAGCTCATAGAGTCTCTTATATAAGCCACCTTTCCTGAGAAGATCATGATGATTTCCTGTCTGAACAATCCGTCCGCTGTCCACAACGACTATCTTGTCCGCGTTGTGGACAGTGTTCAGGCGATGGGCAATGACGAGAGTAGTGCGTTCTTTCATAAGCCGTTTGATAGCCACCTGAACCAATAATTCCGATTCGGTATCAAGGGAGGATGTCGCTTCATCGAAGATCAGGATCGACGGGTTTTTCAGGATAGCTCGCGCAATGGCGATCCTCTGCCGTTGACCCGCCGACATTTTCACTCCCTTTTCACCGATTATCGTCCGATATTTCCCCGGCATCCTGACGATAAAATCATGCGCGTTCGCTGCCTTCGCCGCATCCATGACTCGTTCTTCGGACACATCATCCATTCCGTATGCTATATTGCTCGAGACAGTATCGTTGAACAGGATCACTTCCTGAGTTACGATACCCATCAACTTTCGCAGCGAAGAGGTGGAGTACTCACGGAGGTCGATACCATCGAGGAGTATTACACCCTCTGTCGGATCGTAAAATCTCGTAATCAGGTCTGCGATGGTCGATTTTCCCCCACCACTCGGTCCAACCAGCGCTACTATTTCGCCCCTCTTGATCGTGAGTTTGATATCCTTTAGAATCGGTCTGTCGCTATTATAAGCGAATCCGACGTCTCGAAGTTCTATGCGATCTTTTATATCCCCGACCTTGATCGGATTTTTCTTCTCGATAATATCAGAACGGATATCGAGTATACCGAAGACCCTCTCACAGGAGACAAGTCCCTGTTGAATCAACTGATTGAAATTGCTTATCACCTTGAAGGGTGACATAAGCGACAGGCTTGCCGCAAGAAAGACGAAAAATCTGTCCGCCGAAAGGGTCCCTGCCTCGAGGACTTCCTTGCCACCGAACCAGAGGATTACAACGGCACCAATTGCCCCGAGGAATTCAGTGAGAGGCCTGCCCAGAGAACCAATACGTTCCGTCTTGACAAAGACTTTATAGTAGGACTGGCTCTTCTCGCAAAATTTTCTTTTCTCGAAATCCTCCATGGCAAACGCCTTGACGACACGAATACCTGAAATCGTTTCCTGTAGCAATGAGGCCAGATCACCAAGTCCTTCCTGAATGCTACGGTTACCCCGCCGCAGTCTCTTCCCGACCATTGCGATTACGAGAGTTATTGGAGGTATGACGAGGGCGGAGATGATCGTCAAGCGCCAACTTGCCCACACCATCACACCCAGGTAGACAATCACCAGGAAACCATGTCGTATCAGGTTCGCAAATCCATCTGTCAAGGCGCCCCTGACCATATTGATGTCGCTCGTGATCCTGGTTATCAGTTGACCCGTCTTGAAGTTGTGAAAAAACTTGAGCGGAAGGTCGTGGATATGACCGTACAGCTCATTTCGAATGTCTTTGATGACGAGTTGCTCGATGGATACCATCAGAAAGTTCTGTAGGTATCCGAAGAGGCTCTTCAGAAAAAAGATCACGACAATAACCACTGAAATCCTTCTCAGAGATTCAATAGCACTCTCTCCCACAAGCAGCCCGCTGAGCATGACCTGGATATTGTTCAGCCAGTCCCCCAGTCCAAGTTGGACCGCCTGGGGCTGTTGCCGGGCAACTACATCGAGCGGCTGTCCCTCGAATATGACCCGGAGAAACGGTGATATCATACCTATACTGAAACCACTGAACAGGGCAAAGAAAAACATCGTGAGGACCGTTATCAACAACCTCTTCCAATAAGGCTTCATATAAGCCAGCAACCGAAAATACAATCTCATCTTCGAGTTAACCTTTCAAAAATTATACGGCTGGTTCGATCACAGACCTGTCAATCAACCTGAGCGGATTTCATAACAGCCCTCATAAAGTTCTCAATGGAATCGACAGGAAGTTCTTTCCCCTTCACGATAAAAGGGAGGATCCCACCAATCCTGTTCAGAGAGAGTTTAGCCACTTCCTTCTCGGGGACGATAGCGACCACTTTAGCCTCGATCGAAGCCATAAGCAATGCAAAACCGATATTGTTCGTCAGCACGTAATCACATTCCTTTAATATTGAAGCGACTTTCGCAATTGTTTCCCTGGGAAGGACAAGGACATCATATCTGGGCAGGTCCTCCCAGACCGATGGGGAGATCCGGTTCTGGGCGAGCAGAAGCCTCTTGGAGGGGAGCGTGTTGAGGACTTTCAGGAGATTTCTCAATTCCTCCCGCTTGTAGATTATCCCCTCTTTCGTATCATCCAGGAATACCCCCAGCAGTTGCTCTTTCTGAGGTTGAACACTGGACCCCACCGTTTTCCAAACAGTATCTACACGTGCCTCCCTGCCGGGGAGATTATATATCCCCTTTTCAGGATGGATATCGAGGATGTTGAATAGCGACCACATCCTGGGAAGAAATGGGCGGTCGCGATTCGCCGACTTTACCGATATAGAGTACCTGAAAACCCTCGCTGGATCGTAAAAACCGACAGTTATGGATGCGCCGGATAGAAAAACGGGAAGATAGGTTTCCAGGTTATGTCGATAGGAGAGATCGATGGCGATATCGAACGATTCCGAGCGAAGTTGTTCGATCAGATCTCTTAGGGATTTGTTGAATGGATTTTTCGATCTCTCGTTATAAAAAAACAGGTGGTTGGTCCAGTATTCCCCCTCCAGCACACTACTGTACTCGCCCGTTGTAACGACGGCTATAGAGGCCGAAGGATATCTGGCTCGCAGTCCCCTCAGGAAAGAGCGCGCAAAAATCAGGTTCTCCAACTCCCTCTCTGGAACGAGAACCATTTTTTTTGCCTGTTCAAGGTCCTGAGCCAGAGAAAAAGAGCCATTAGGGCCCTCCGACCCCAAAAGGCGCCTGTATGTCCCCATTAAAGCCTGATAGACTAATGTGTTTCCCATCTCCGGAGGTCAGAAAGGTTTATTTGACACGGTATTAGACTACAAGTCGCTGGAGTGTTTGTCAACAATTTTATCCATTCCCGCATTGGTCAGAAAAACCCGTGAAATTCTACATGAAATCGCATTCAGGAGCTCATACCGGTGAATGAACAAATTGATCAATGAGGTGCATATTAAAAAGGGGAGAGGCGGATATCTCGATCCAGGTTCGGGATAACCGTCCCCCCCCGCTGCCTGAAGGTGGGGGACACCCTCAGGACGTTATATTGAGTAACAACGGCCTATCGTTAAGGTCACTATATACTAATTTGAGCGGTTTCGTCGCAAAGAACGACCTCGATCATCCAGGATCCGGTCAGTGCAATGTCAGTGACGGGCCTTAGATCTCCTTCAGAGTGTCCCATCGATCTACCGTCTCAGGTCATATCGATCTGTACGTAGTCGATCAGGGAATAATTCCCCTGCTCATCTCTGTGCTCGTGGACCCCGAGACCGTAGTAGTTCATCGCGTCGTGCAGATAATCGTGCGACAGCAGGTTAATCCCGTGGTACTCCTGCTCGGCGATGAGATAGTCGATCATCACCGATTCGATCGCGACCGGGTCATGTCCGACGAATATGCTGTTCGGTGTCGGTCCTCCAGGAAACGTGCTCCACTGCTGCGGTCTGCCGTATGGGCCACCTGTATATACCCCCCACAACGCGTCTCCCACCGTCAGCCTCGTCTTATACCGTATATTCGGAGTGGCGTTGAGGTCACTCAAGTTGGGGTTGATGGGGGAATGAAGGTAGGACGGTCCCGGCTTGGTTGTCCCGAAGTGGTTCTTGAACCCCATCGTAGCCAGCACGAACAGATGGTCCTTGAAAAGATGGAGGTCGATCAGGTGATTCGCCTGGGTCAGTACCAGTGGACAATACTGGTCGCTGATGTTACGGAATTCGATCGGTGCGTCGTAATCGGCCTGCGCGAGGCTGTCACCGCTCTGGACGAAGTTCACCGGCCAGAGGACCCTGTCACGGATTCTCCACTGGTAGACCGGTCTCGAGCAATCGTAGACATAGATGTTACCGGGTGGAAAACCTCTTATCTCGCAGAGACCGAGAAGAACGGCGTTGATTGCGGGGGCAGTTGCATCTATCTCGTTGGACTGATTCGAGTAATTGTTGCAATTGATCTTGATCGCAATTTTGGCGCTTGTTCCAGAATCCCCGAGAAGCTTGCGCCACGCCTTCTGGTCAGAATTTGTCCCCATCAAGGACCGAACGCCTCTGAGGAACATTCGATTAACTGCACTCTGATCCACGAAATCAAAGTAATAGTTGGACGTATAATCCCACCAGGTGGCATTCGCGTTATATGTCCGGACCACCCTCGGTTTCTGTCTGGGGGGAGATGCCTTTTTCTCTTCCAGCGCGCGAAGTCCGATAGCCACTCCGACAGCGGCCTGTGATGTCTTCTTGACGAACTCACGCCTGCTGATCTGACTGCACCTTGTGTGCTTCTCCTTTTCCTCCATACTCTTCACACATCCTTTCGTTGAGATGATTTTTGATTGCCACCC